>DATNQE010000629.1:0-8862 GCA_036702895.1 Trichocoleus sp.
CGGCGCTCAACCGATATCTGACAGGAATATAAACGCCCCTAGTCGAAATGACTTGGGTATCAGACAGAATGTCATGCCAGGCTCGACCCGATCGGTTCAGAAGCAGGGTTGCGCCTTCAGCAGTCAGCCCCAGCAGCGCCAGGCTGCCCAGCAAATTCAGTTGGGGAAAAGCACCGCTGCCCTGCCACACCCCGTAAGCCAGGAGCAGCGGTAGGCCCCAACGCTCCAGTTCACGCCTTGCAATTCGCGAGGGCCCAGGGGCTCCACCACTGCGGGCCACTACCTGCAGGCCTAGCCAGTGTTTGGGCAGCGTCTTGCCTACTGTTGCCAGCCAGTAGATTTGAGAACCTACCCAAATCAGCGGTAGACCTAGGGCGCTAAACCACAGCAGATTCGTCAGAGGCGGCACCTGAACCTGCCGGGACGGCTTGGGTAGCCCGAGGGTGCGCGCGATCGCATCTTGGGCCAGCACGACTCCAGGCGCCATGGGCACTCCAGGGGTAGTTGTCTTTTGCCGAACGGCTTCTCCCAAAGACCAGGGCAGCGCCACACTGCCCACCAGCAGACTGATCTCGAGTGTCCAGGCCAGCAGCCGCCGAGCCCCTAGCGATGACCATACCAGCGCTGCCCCTGAGCGGATTAGGCCAGAGTTTGAGTTAGGGGCTGCTGACTGCAGCGGAACCGGTTGACGTGGAGCTGTTTGCGCCATAGCTGCCTAATCAAGCCAGAATGCAAAAAGTTAGAACAAACGTTTTGCCGAAATTGTTCTCCTTTTTAGCACTCCGGTTTAATCACGACACATTTTTGCCGTAAATTTCTGCACCGCGTCTTTAGCTGGCCTCACCGTTTTAGGAAGTGGCACAGAAAGTCAATCCGCCTGCGGTGGGAAGACTAGCATAAAAGTATCTGGAGCAACGCTTTGAACGAGGGATTTATGACTACAGAGTTTCTGCAATTCAAGTCTCGGTTACGCTGGGTGGCCCTGCCCCTGGTGCTAGTCTCAACCCTTAGCCTTGGCTCTGCTGCCCGAGCTCAGGGGCTGATGACCCCTCTATCAGAACCGGCTCAGCAGAGCGGTGTGTCTGGCGGCAGTCAGCCCTCTGCCTGCGGCAACCTACCGGCAGCCCCCACTCAGACTCTGCAAGTCACTGAAACCTTTGCTTCTGTTGACATTACCCTACAGGGCGAAGGAGCGCTAACCCTCCTGATTACTGGCCCTGGCGGTTTTAGCGAGTGCCGTACGACCGACCGCTTCAATGCCGGCCAGATCAATGCCCCTGGTTTGCTGAACCAAGGTGTTTACAGCATTTATGTGGGCAATGAAAGCTCGGCCCAGACCCCTTATACACTGTCAATCCGGCAAAACTAGGAGAGCTTAGGGCGGGTGCATTACAATCGCCTGCCCTGACAGCATTACCTTAGTCGTTAAGCTCCTCAGGCAGCACTTCCACAGGCACCTCTACAGCCGCCACATCAATAGTGCCTTCTGGCGTAGTGCGCTGAAATTTTCCTTCTTTAGCTTCAATGGCGGTGCCGCAGCTAGGGCAAAGACTCTCAGTACCCTGAAGGCCAGCCAAGTCATAGCCGCAGGTTGGGCACTTGCCCTGCACCAGGTTGCGCTGCAGCCACCAGCGAAAGCCCGCAAACGCAACAACAGGCGCCAGCAGCATTAGAAAAACTAGAACTAACGCTGACTTCACCAGCCAGCCCAAACCAATTGCTCCCAGCAGCCAGACAGCTGCAATGACTGTTAGCCAGCAGCCAATTCCAGAGAAGTTGAGCTGGATTTGCTTGAAGTCGTTGGAGTTCACACTTTTTCCTCAGAAGCAGCCAGAGAGCCTGCCCAGAGTCCGCTTTTAACCGATCGGATGCCTTTGGAGCAGAGAATTCTATTGTAGCGTTGCCCTCTGGTTCAGCTGAGGCACGAGTTAGCCTCTTGCAGCAGCTGGCGCAGCTGCCCTGCTAATGCCTCTGAGCTGAAGTGCTCTAGCACCTGCTGTCGTAGCCAGGCTCCCTGGCAGCGAGGGTCCTCCCCTTTAAGCATTTCGATACAGGCAGCCGCTACGGCTGCTGGATCGCGGTGGGGCACCTGCCAGCCCAAACGGCCATCCTGCAGAGGGTCAGCTGAGCCGTCGGCATCCCCAGAGAGCACTGGGATACCGCAGGCCATTGCCTCTAGGTAGACAATGCCAAAGCCCTCCTGAGAGGGCATGACGTAGGCATCGGCCAAACGATAGTGGTCGGCAAGCTGCTCTGTCGGCACAAAGCCCGCAAAGACCACGCGATCAGAGACGCCTAAGGTTTCAGCCAAGCTGGCTAACCGGGGCTGGTCGTCGCCTCGGCCAATCACCAGGTACTTAACATTCGGAAATGCAGCCGTGATCGCAGGCAGCGCCCGAATAGTTACATCCACCCCTTTGTAAATATCCCCTGACCACAGCCGCGCCACCGTCATCAGCACTCTGCAGCCCTGCAGGCGGTACTGCTGCACAAGCTCTGCCGCTGGTGGGCCGGGCCGAAAAGCCTGCCCGTTGACCACGCAGGGCAGTAAACGCACCCTTTCTAAGGCCAAATCGTTGGCGGCGCAGAGCAAGTCTCGACTGTAGCGGCTAATAGTCCAGACCTGGTGGGCCTGCTGCAGGACCTGGCGCTCTCCTGTAGATAGGGGAAACCAAACCTCCTTGCCGTAGGTCATAACGGTATAGGGCAGGTTCAGCCAACGGCATAGGCGGTTCACCAGCACTGCCAGCCGAATATGACCGCAGATTACCTGCTGCGGTCGGTGCCGCCAAAGATGCCTCGCTAGGGCCGCAGCTAACCGCATTCGGCCTACGGCTGCAACCGGCGAGGCCAGATAATGGAAGCGCAGGGCATGGCCTTCCAGCGGGTTGGGGCTGGCCGGTCCGTCTCGAAGCAGAAAGACGTCAGCAGCCGGTGCGTCGGGTTGCTGCAGGTAAGCTGCCAGCACGTCCTTAACGTACGACTGAATGCCCCCTTCCCAGGAGAAAACCTCGAGAAATACGAAGGTAACTGAAGATTGCGATCGCATGGACGGCTCGGCTTTCACATCAGCAGCGTCCATGGCACATCGATCATCAGAAGCAAGCAATCCTTAGAGCGTTAAAATCGGCGCACGACTCAGCCAAACCAGGTGCCGTACTGAACAATGGAAAGGCAGTTGCGCCCGTCCTTAACCCGTTTGTAGGTTACCCGATCGGCCAGCCGTCGCAGTAAAAACCAGCCGTAACCACCGTCCAAAAGCGCCCCTGGTTCTGGCTCCTGCAGCGCTTCGGGATCAAAGGGCTGTCCGTGATCCCAAATGCGAATTTCGATGCGATCGCAGCCAAAAGACAGGTCGATATCAATGGTTGTATCGGGCGGCAAATCAGCGTGGGCATGACGCACCGCATTGGTGAATCCTTCGGTCAAAGCAATCGTTAACCGGTCAACATAATTGCTGACCCAAGTTGTGTCAGTGTCCAATGAACGACAGACATCTTTAAACCAATGCTGCACCTGATTCAGGACATCCAAACGGCTTGAGACGACCAAATGCTCTTGCTTCACCCTTCCTCCGGTTGGCTTCAGCCAGTTAACTCAACTTCCTAAGCTAGACCTATGATTGGCCCTGTAGCTCAACGCGGCTAACCGGATACACCCCTACCTCATATTAGGACATCGAAACGCGCAAAAAACAAGACCTGCGGCAGGTCAAAACCCAGCGCAGGTCAGGAAAATTGGCAGTAAATTGTGGCCTAGAACAACCCCAGAGTCAGAGACTTGTCGATGGGGAAGGTAGCGCCAATACCGAGCCACAGCGTCACGAAGGTTCCCAACAGGAAAAACGTGGTAGCCACGGGGCGACGGAAAGGGTTTTGGAACTTGTTCACGCTCTCGATGAAGGGAACCAGCATTAAACCCAGAGGAATCGCGGTCATCGCGCCAATACCCAGCAGTTTGTTGGGCACAATCCGCAGGATTTGGAAGGTGGGATAGAGGTACCACTCCGGCAGAATTTCCAGAGGAGTCGCAAAGGGATCAGCAGGCTCGCCTACAAGAGCGGGATCGAGCACAGCAAGACCGACACACAGCGCAATCGTTCCCAGGATAACAACCGGGAAGATGTAGAGCAGGTCGTTGGGCCAGGCGGGCTCACCATAGTAGTTGTGGCCCATGCCCTTCATCAGTTTTTCTCTTAGCTGAGGATCGCTTAGATCCGGCTTTTTAAGTGTGGCCATCTAAACTATCTTCTCCAAGTAATTCCAGTAATTGTGTGCAATTTACAGGCAGAGGCCCTAAATAGGCTCAGTTACAAAGGACCAGAGATGCCCTGCTTGCGGATCATCAGGAAGTGCAGCAGCATGAAGACCGCAATTGCCCAAGGCAGCACGAAGGTGTGGAGGCTATAGAAACGAGTCAGAGTAGCCTGGCCCACAGCGTCACCGCCCCGCATGAGCTCAACAATAGTGGTGCCCACTACAGGAATCGCACCTGGCACGCCAGACACAATCTTTACAGCCCAGTATCCCACCTGATCCCAAGGCAGGGAGTAACCCGTAACACCAAACGTAACGGTAATCACAGCCAGAATAACGCCGGTTACCCAGGTTAGCTCACGGGGCTTCTTGAAACCGCCGGTCAGGTACACGCGGAAGACGTGGAGAAGCATCATCAGCACCATCATGCTGGCGGACCAACGGTGGATGGAGCGGATTAGCCAACCGAAGTTCACGTCGGTCATGAGGTACTGCACCGAGCTAAAGGCTTCGGTGACGGTCGGCTTGTAGTAGAAGGTCATGGCAAATCCAGTGGCGAACTGGATTAGGAAGCAGGTCAGGGTAATGCCCCCCAGGCAATAGAAGATGTTGACGTGGGGCGGCACGTACTTGCTGGATATGTCGTCGGCAAGGGCCTGAATCTCCAGCCGCTCGTTAAACCACTTGTAGGTTTTGGAGTCTGTAACTTGCTTGGTAAACATGAAGCGGGAAGCCCGATAAATCAATAATTGCCGTCAATAAAAAATGTAACATAGACGCCCCTGTCAAGGTGATCGAAATACGCTGATGACAACGGTCAAGCCACCTTAGGAAGACCCTACTGCAGCCTTCATTTGCTAACCTGTAAAGCACTTGAAATGGCCTTTGGGCTGTCGTCAGCCGCTCGCTCTAGCACCCATCCATAGTTCAGAATTGAAACAAAACTTCACTTTTCGTTCCACGTCGTTGAATTGCCACCCCTCGACCCTATGACCAAGCTGTTGACCAAGCCATGGCAGCGCCTTTCTCAAATTCGCCTGCTATCTGCAGTGGCATGATCTCTTGGGTAGGCGCCCCAGCAGCTATCCTGCAGAGCCTTTGTGCCGAGTGATTGGCGCAGTTAGCCGCAGGGGTAATCAGGGCTGGGACAAGCTCCCAGGAGAAACAGGGGCTGGTAGAGGCGGGCATTCTCTAGGGCAGGGGTTTTAAGATTAGAGGATATGAGAGCACGTTTACGAACCGTTATCTTTGGGCTGCTGCTGTTAGGGCTGGTGTGGCTGGGCCTTGGCCAAGGCCCAGCTTGGGCGTTGACCGACGAGCAAAACCTGGTGGCTGAGGTCTGGCGCATTGTCAATCGGTCCTATCTCGACGACACCTTCAACCATCAAAACTGGTGGTTCACCCGACAGCGGGTGCTCAAGCAGTCTCTTAATGATCGCAATAACACCTACACCGCCATTCAGGGAATGCTAGCGACCCTGGAGGACCCCTACACTCGGCTGCTGCGGCCGGAACAATACCGCAGCCTGCAGACCAGCACGGCAGGAGAGCTGACCGGGGTTGGGCTGCAGATCAGCAAGGGGGAGCAGGAAACCTTTTTGCAGGTAATTGCACCAATAGAAGGCTCTCCGGCGGAGCAGGCTGGCATTCAGCCAAAGGACCGGATTTTAAAGATTGAGGGCACAGACACCACTGAGCTCAGCCTGGACGAGGCCGCCAATCGAATGCGGGGGCCTGCGGGCACCAAAGTGACGCTGACCCTGCAGCGGCCCCAGGAGAGCAGCCCTTTTGAGGTAACCCTAACGCGCGATCGCATCACCCTCAACCCGGTAGCGGCTGACCTACGCGTGACGGCGGACGGCCATAAGGTGGGCTATCTGCGGCTGAGCCAATTCAACGCCAACGCCAGCAGCGAACTCGCCTCTGCGATTGAGCGCCTAGAGACCCAGGGGGCCGATGCCTACATCTTGGATCTGCGTAACAACCCAGGAGGGCTGCTGCAGGCAGGCATCGAAATCGCTCGGCTCTGGCTCGACCGCGGCACGATTGTTTATACGGTCAGTCGGCAAGGCATTCTCGACAGCTTTGAGGCTCACGGCCCGGCCCTAACGCAAGACCCGCTGGTAGTGCTGGTCAACGAGGGAACTGCCAGCGCCAGCGAAATTTTGGCCGGGGCGTTGCAGGACAACGGCCGGGCTCAGCTAGTGGGCACCGTGACTTTTGGCAAAGGGCTCATTCAGTCGCTCTTTGATCTGTCCGATGGGGCAGGTTTAGCAGTCACGGTGGCTAAGTACGAAACCCCTGATCACCACGACATCAATAAGCTCGGCATTACGCCTGATCGGATTGTGGAAGGGCAGCCCCTGAGTCGGGAGGTCTTTGGTACCGGTAACGACCCACAGTACCAAGCCGCGATGGATCTACTTGATACACCAGCTGTCATTGCGGGAGTCTCCTGAGCGGGTCTATCTAGCCCATGTCGTCTAAAAAAAGCCGCTCCTACCACGATCCCCTGCATGGTGCCATTACCCTAAACGGATCAGAGGTGACTGAGGCGCTGCTGATTCGCCTGATTGATACCCCTCCTTTTCAGCGGCTACGGCGAATTCGGCAGCTGGGGCCGGCCAGCCTCACATTTCACGGTGCGGAAACGTCTCGCTTTACCCATTCTCTGGGGGTTATGGCGATCACCCGGCGAGCCTTTGATCGCTTGGCCGAGCAGCATCCAGAGCTACAGCTGTACCGGACGACGGTTCTCTGCGCCGCCCTGCTCCACGACATTGGCCACGGCCCCTATAGCCACACGGCCGAAGAAATTTTTGGCATTCACCACGAGTATTGGACCCGCCGCATCGTACGGGAGGTACCCACCATTCGCACCCTGCTCGATGAGATCTCTCCGACTCTCTGGGAAAGTGTGGATCAGGTCTACACCCATCAGCATCCGGTGCCGCTGGTTTGGCAGTTGGTCTCGAGTCAGCTGGATTGCGATCGCTTAGACTATCTGCTGCGCGATAGCTACTTTACTGGGGCTAACTATGGCCGGCTCGACCTCGACCGTATTCTCATGGCTATGGAGTATGAGCCAGACAGCCAGCAGCTCGTCGTGGCCCACAAAGGACTAGCGGCCATTGAGCACTACCTGGTGGTGCGCTACTTCATGTACGCCCAGATCTACAACCACCCCAAAAATATTGCCGCTACCTGGGTTTTAGAGCAGGCTTTTAACCGAGCCAAGGAACTCTTAAAGGCGGGCGAATTGACCGCCGATGCTACCGTTACCGCTTGGCTTACCCAATCCCAGGAGACGCTGCCGCTGGAAACCTACCTGGCGGGTAACGACGTGGTTTTTGGCTACCACCTGCTGCAGTGGCAAACGCACGCCGATCCCTTGCTGGCCGACCTGTGCCGCCGCTTTTTAGACCGTGACCTGCTCAAGGTCATGGAGGTTACCGCGCTGACCGCCGACCAGCAGAACCAGCTGGAGCACGATCTGCACCAACACCTAGTGACCCTTAACCTAGATGGCCCCCGCTACAGTGGGCTGCGCCACATCTGGAGCCGAGGCTACACCCTCTACCAGCGCGGCATCAAGCTGCACCAGGACCAGCAGCTGCAGGACATCAACCAGGCGTCTCCTTTGGTGCAAACCCTGACCCAACCCTCAGAGCGCATCTGGCTGCTCTACCCACGCGAGGCAGAGTCGTGGCTCCGGCGGCAACGCTTAGCCTACAGCAAGGGCTGAGCCTGGCGGCAAGCATCCAGGTCTAGAGCCAGCAGCTGCTGATAGGCATTGGGGATAGCTCGCTCACCCCGCAAAAACCCCGTATTGGCTGCAGGGCAGAGATACGCCAGGGTTGTCTCCGAAAACTCCTGACGCAGGCGCTCGACCTGCTGCAGCTGACGCGGCCAGTGGAACGTTTTAGAAAACCGTAGAGGAACGGGCTGGCCCTGCTTGTTGGGAAGCAGATGCCGTCCGGTAAAGAGCACCCCCCCGTACTGCTGGTAGTAAAGGCAGGCTGAGCCCGGCGAGTGGCCTGGCGTCCAGAAGGCGCGGCACCGCTCAGTGAAGAAAAACTCCCTGTGAAACGGGGTTACAGGCGTTTCCGGTAAGAGATACGCCTCCTGCTCCTGGAGCACGATCTCACAGCCTAAGTCAGCCTGAATTGCTCTGGCTTTGCCCAGCGCTCCCCGGTGGGTGATGAAGAGCCATTTCACCCCGCCCTGCGCCGCTAGAAAATTGCGAGTGGCCTCATCCCAGGCGGGCGCATCAATCAGCAGGTTGACCGGCTGGCCTACCGCATCCTTTTCAGCAACTAGATAGGCCGTTCCTCCAAGAGTGTCGCGGTTAGGTGCAAAGGCATATACGCTGTCAAAAACCTGGCGGGGGGGTTTAGTGCTGGGGCCAGTAGAAGCGTTAGCAGAAGTCTCTGTTGACGAGTTCATAAGGCAGGTGGGCGACGACAGCGGGCAGAAACAGACTGGACCCAAAAGGGTATGGTACTGGAGATCCTAGATCCCAAATTGGGAAATTCACGCCGCTGGGTGCTTCCTGCTTTCTTGAAAGATGAGGCATCATGGGAAACTAGGGCCATAGTTTACACGT
>DATNQE010000643.1:0-2633 GCA_036702895.1 Trichocoleus sp.
CTCATAGTAGCGGCGAGTAATGCTGACAATGGTCCGCGCCGCGTTGAGAAACAAGTCCTTACGGTCAAAATGGGTTGCCAACACAGTGCCGTTGCCCGGCAGCGAGAGACCAATGGCTTCAGTGAGGCAGTTCATCGAGTTGGCGGTGAACATGCCCGAGCAGGAGCCGCAGGTCGGGCAGGCAGAGCGCTCATACTCCTCGACCACCTCATCGCTGATGCGATCGTCTGCAGCCGCTACCATAGCGTCTACCAAGTCCAGCTTGTGCTCCGCCAGCCGGGTTTTGCCAGCCTCCATCGGGCCGCCGGAGACAAATACTGCGGGAATGTTCAGCCGCAGAGCCGCCATCAGCATGCCCGGCGTGATCTTGTCACAGTTGGAGATGCAGACCAGGGCGTCGGCACAGTGGGCGTTGGCCATGTACTCTACCGAATCGGCAATGATCTCCCGCGAGGGCAGGCTGTAGAGCATGCCGTCGTGCCCCATGGCGATGCCGTCGTCTACGGCAATGGTGTTGAATTCCTTAGCGACTCCACCAGCGGCTTCAATCTCGCGGCACACCAGCTGGCCCAGGTCCTTGAGGTGAACGTGACCCGGCACAAACTGGGTAAAGGAGTTGGCAACCGCAATAATGGGCTTCTCGAAGTCCTCGGTATTCATTCCGGTGGCGCGCCACAGGGCGCGGGCACCAGCCATGTTGCGTCCGTGGGTGGAGGTTTTGGATCGGTAGGTCGGCATGGCAATGCTATCTGTAAGGAGTGTTAGTTTGAGTGGTTGGCAACCAGAGCAATTTCAGCTCACATTATCTGCCAATCAGCGACCCCTTACGCTTGCGCAAATTAAAAGCAGCTCAAAAGCTTTTTTAATCAGTCGTTCCCACCATTGCCGTCCTTCGAGATCCAGCAAATAGCCGCTGCCTTGCCGCTGCCTCTCTTTCTCAAAGCCCAGATGGCATCTCTTGTGGAGTCCAGGTAGGCCCCTGGCAGCGGGGGCCATCGGGCGTCCACACGAGCAGATCAATACACATCCGGCGCGCCTTCATACCAGCGTCCCAGGCGTGGTAGACCACATACTGCGAGTGATTGTCTGGGCCGACAGCAATTGAGTTGTGCCCCGGACCCAATACAACCCCTGGTACTGTGCGCAGCACGCGCGGCCCCAGCTCGTTGCCAGCGTCGGAGTAGGGGCCCATCACGTGGTCGGCAACCCCGTAATCAACCCCGTAGCTCTCTGTTTCCCACCGGCCACCGCTGCAAAAGCAGTAGTAGCGATCGCGCTGTTTGCGAACGCACGGCCCCTCCAGCGTATGCCAATCGTAGGTGCCCCCGTACATTGGCCGGTTAGCTAAAAACCGCTGCCAGTCATGTTGGGCCCGTAGAACTACCTTGGCCTCACCCGCTAGCTGGGTCATGGTGGTCAGCCGATCGACCACCAGAGCGGTGCCCGCTCGCACCCCTTCTTCTGCATCCAAAAAATCTTGGGCATAGAAGAGATACCACTGCCCGTCGTCGTCCTGAAAAGGGCTTGGATCAATTGCAAACGGACAGACCTTAGGGTCTATCAGAGGCTTCCCAACATCCTGATAGGGGCCTAAGGGGTCAGTACTGGTGGCGACTCGCAGCTGATGGTTCTTATCCTCATGCCCAACCGAGTAGTAGAGGTAGAAAGTGCCGTCATGGTAAGCCACTTCGGGCGCCCAAAAGTTATCCCCCAGAGCCGGGTCTGGCCGCAGCAGCGCATTTCCAGCAAACTCCCAATTCACTAAATCGTTCGATTTGAGAAGGGGAAAGACCCGCTGCTGGTGCACTTCGTCCACTTCTCCTGCCGCTTCTGCAGGGCCGGTGCCGATGGCGTAGTAGACGCCCTGATGCTGCCAAACAAACGGGTCGGCAAAATACTGGGGATAAACTGGGTTGGTATACGTTTGCGCAGTCATCTAGTACGCAAAATTGACGTAGGTTTCTGTTGAGCTGCCGGGCAGGCGGTCTACCGTCTGGCACCGCAGCATCTGCTGCAGTTCAGGCGACAGCTTATTGTAGTAGTCCTGCTCAAGAGTCAAATCCACCTTATGGGTGTGAAGCCAGTGCATGACGTAGCCCATGACCATCATCGGGCGCGGCTGCGGCGTCCGGTTGGGGGTGCCTCGGTGCAGCGCTAGGGGCGATCGGATCATCACATCCCCAGGCTTCATGTAAAACTGCTCCAGAGGAATTTCTCCCGAGCGAACTTTGACTAGGCCCTCATCACGAGACATGGCGTGAGTGCCTCGGGCCATTTCAAAGGGGCCGTTATCGGGAGTGACTTCAACTAAGGGAAAGTTGACGGCAACAGCGTATAAGGGGGTGACAATTTGATCCGAAAACAGAGGCCGAAAATCGCGGTGAATCTCCTGGTACTCTGACCCCTGCATAGGAATATCTGCCGCCAGCTGAACCAGCTTGTACTCCTGGTGAAATACGCGGTTTAGCACGCCTAAAATTGTGGGATTGGCAAACACCTCTGTATTTGCAAAGGGAGCCACCCAGGGCAAAGTTAAATAGCAGCGAGCGGTGCCCCTTGGCGCTAGCCCACCGGGTTGCTGCCGCCGCTCTTCAAACAAGCGATTGAAGCTAGTTGCCCATTCCTCAATCAAA
>DATNQE010000653.1:0-2146 GCA_036702895.1 Trichocoleus sp.
CCCCTTGACCTGGCTGCTGGTGAGGCTGCGCCTGTCGCTCTGACCGCTCCTGTCATCAACGGTTAATCTCTGATTAATCTTTGAAAAAGGCGTCCCCGAAAGGGGGCGCTTTTTTATTGGGAATTTTCCTATAGGGAAAAGAGTTTTGTAGGATGGGCAAAGCAAAACGTGCCCATCCAAACATAGGAACATAGGGCTAAAAGATGGGCACGGGCTATCGCCCTTTGCCCATCCTACTGCTGCGTCTATCACTGAGGCGATGGAGGTGCGATCTCACTTCAGAAATTACCCCCACCAACCAAAGCGCTGGTAGGGGTATAGCTTTTAGCTTTGATGCTGGGTCAACCTGCCGAAAGGGTGAAGGCTACCTCAAAAACACGCCGGGATGCAGCGGAATCAGGTCGGATGCGGCAATTGCGATCGCACCCTCCTGAACCTCAGCCTCGATCGAGGGGGGTTCCACAGAATGGGCAACCGCTGCGTGGGCTAGGGTATGCGCGATGACGGAGGCATGGTGATTGGGAAAGTTGGCGCGACACAGCAAAAGGTAGTCGCCCAAATTGGCCAGCGTTCGCAGGGAAACAGGCTCAATAGCCTGAAACGCTGCTGCTCCCTGCACCCAGGCCACGGCGTCGGGCTTTCGCATAAGGGCTACATCCAGCTGCTCAGTGCTTAAGAGACTGGCAATGCCAGCGGCATCGATGGCGCGTGTCACTTTGGCTTCGGCTTCCGGCAGGTCGCGATCGAGGATGTCTACCAGAGTGTGGGCCAAATCAGCGGCAGCGGTATCGCTGCGGTCTATGGCGATGAACAGGTGGCGCTGCCGATACACCTTCCACTGGGGAAAGGGGGTATGTCCCAGCAGCGGCAGCAGCAGCCAGGACCGCAGGCCCGTTTGCATCAGGGTGCGCCGCTTCATAGCGAGGCCCTTGCCGGAGAAGCTTTAGCGGCGGTAGCGGTTGTTTGCACCTGCCCGCGTCGTCTCGCCGCTGCCCCAGAGGTTTGGAAGATGTCTTCTGACAAAATCATGGACACCAGGTAGTTCGGGACATCGACGACCTGGCCAATGCGCAAATCGGCGGCCACACTACAGACTACGTAAGCCTGCTCTCGCGTTAGGCCATATTCGGAGGTAACATAGTCCACCATTTCAATTAGAGCGTTGCGGGCTGCCAGCGTCAGGTCCTCCGACAGGTTTTCGAGGGGTTCGATGACCTCGCTATTGAGGTAGGTGTGGTAGGGCGGGATCTCCCCTGCAGCCTTGATGGGCACTCCCATCGTTGCATGGAAGCTCTCGGGCTCTAGCGCCTGAAGCTGGTTGCCGCCCAGGAACTGGGGCATCTTGAGCGCATCGGCTCCCCCTTTTTGGATCTGGGCTGTCAGGGTGACGGTTGCGCCCATTTCGATGGCGGTGCCTGAAACTTCCCCATCTCCCTGGGCAAAATGCACGTCGCCCACGTACAGGCCGCAGCCATCCACAAAGCAGGGAAACAAAATGGTCGTGCCAATCTGCATCTGCTTGACGTCCATATTGCCGCCGTTTTCGCGGGGCGGAATGGTGCGAACACAGCGGTCCTTCTCAGAGCCGTTCACACCACACAGATCGGCGGGCAGTGCGCCCGTCGGCAGCGGATTGAGGGCAATGCCGCCCACCTCGGCAAGCTGAGCTTCCCGCTCCAGGAACATCTCTAGCTCAGGTTCTCCCGGCAGCACGCCAATCGATCCGGTGAAGCCTGCAAAGGGAATCGTGACTTGGGGAATCTCCTCGGAAGTTGCTTCAGTGGCGGTCAAGTTCCAGTTGGCAATGTAGGGGTCCGGAAAAAGATCGCGCAAAAAGCCAAAGCCCGGCGCAATCACCGTGTAGCCGTAGGGGTCGGGCACAATATCGTCAATGGTCACCGCCAAAACATCGCCCCGTTCTGCCCCCTCAATGAAAACCGGCCCAGTTAGAGGATGCACCTTGGACAGGTCGGCTGCGACCACATCTTCAGGCGTACTGCCGGGTCCAAATGCGCTGTCGAAGGCATCGCGTGCGCCCAGCACAATCTGTTGCCCCGGCACCGCTGTTGCCGCCGCCGGAATGGCCGGATGCAGTCGATTGAAGCAGTGGGGGTCGTCGGCACAAAACTCACCTACTCTCTCAAGA
>DATNQE010000657.1:0-8400 GCA_036702895.1 Trichocoleus sp.
TGGATCATCGACTGGCGGCGCTTCTTTGAGATCGACAACTCGGTGACGCCGCAGCCCAGCCGCAAGCTCGATCCGTTTCTAGTTGACCCCCTGCGCAACCTGCCTAACGTACCCGAACCCAACTCCTTAGCCGTTCGGAACCTGCTGCGGAGCCGTAGCCTGGGTCTGCCCACCGGCCAGAGCATTGCCCGCCACATGCGGATCAAGCCCCTGTCCCCGGAAGAACTAGCCTCCGGCTCCGAAGGTGCCGTTGTCAAGAAGCATGGCTTCGACCGAGAGACACCCCTGTGGTACTACATCCTCAAGGAAGCTCTGGTCAAAAATGACGGTCTCCACCTAGGGCCAGTCGGTAGCCGCATCATTGCTGAGGTGTTTGTGGGTCTGCTAGAAGGCGACACCGGTTCCTTCCTGTACAACAACCCCGATTGGACACCCTTCCTGCCCTCGGCAGTGCCCAACCACTTCACCATGGTTGACCTGCTGCGGTTCGTCGGTGAGCTCAGCCCCATTGACGACCCGGCTAACCTCAACCAGTAGCCCACCACAGAGAGGGAGGTGACTTCTCCGAGCCATCCGAGCCATCTCCTTCCAAAGGGCGTACCAAAGGGCGCAGTCGCTTGCGCCCCACCTATTCAAACGCTATGAGAAACCTTTATTCCGTTCGACTCTAGTTTCCACTGCACACCGCCAGGACGCCCCATAGGGCTCCTGGTGTTTTTTTGTCGAGCATCCCACCCGTTACCCTTTACCCATCTATCCTTGTTTGTATCTTTGTTTGCCTTAAGCAAGGCAGGTTTTTAGGACTATAAGACAGCTCCAGTTTCTGCGGCCCACTCCGCCCAGCCTAACCCTGCACCTCACACCCACTACCCTGCACCCAACCCCTATCTCTTCCTCGCCTTGCCGATATACATCACAGACGTATCCTGATTGATGCCGATTCTAAATTCCTTAGTTTTGAGGTAGTGCAGGTACGCACGGACGTTTTCCAGCACTGTCTCTCCGAAGATGTTGAATCCGGCAAACTCAACGTCATTGAACCCGGCATTGATGAGTAAATGCTCCAGCTCCGTGGGCTGAATAAACTTCTGCCAGTCGTGGATGCCGCGGGGAATCTGCCGCAGCCAGTTCTCTAGCAGCCAGATCATGATCAGCTTTGACTTGAAGGTGCGGTTGATAGTGTCAAAGCAGAACCAACCACCTGGCTTGAGCACCCGATGAATTTCAGCAACCGTCTGCTGCACATCGTCCACGTGCTCCAAGACATCCACGCAAATTACCGCGTCAAACTCAGCGTCGGTGTAGGGCAGCGATTCGGCATAGCCATAGCGGTAGTCAATCGTGAGCTGACAGGCAGCAGCATGATCTTGAGCGGCAGCAATGCAGGCGGCTGACTGGTCAATACCGGAGACCACAGCGCCGCGCCGGGCTAAACATTCAGCGGTGAAGCCGCCTCCACAGCCTACGTCTAATATGCGAAGCCCTGTCCATTCAGGTAGATGCCTGTCGAAGTAAGCGAAACGCGGCTGGTTCAGGTGGTGCAGGGCGTAAATCTTGGCGGACTCGCTCCACCACTCATCGGCAACCCGGTTGTAAAACTCTAAATCGTTTCGCTGCTGCATGGATATAAACGGTAGTCCTTGATACTTTTTATCTCTTGAGGCAGAGCGCTTGTGCGATCGCAGGGTGTTAACTTAAACCTTAGATTAAGGCGGTTTCTGAGAGGAGTCTGTAAGATCTTTTTAGAACCTAATAAGGTGGGTCGCCTAATTTAGCTCCAAAGTGAGCTGGAGCGGAGGAACCAATTCTTGGGGCTAATCTCGACGCGAGGTCGAGAGAGACACCTTCCAGTCTTAGCCCGTCAGCTAACTCCGTCGGCATTGGAAGGAGCAACCTGAGACTTTGTGCGTCAGTGTCGGCTCCTAAGATGAGGCTGCATCGCTTGCTTAAGCGATGGTTATAAGCTTGTCAACCCACCTCTCATCTATAGATTTCTACTAAGGGGTCAACGCTGTGAAAACCAAACCCATGTTGCTGAGGCTGCAAAATGCGCTTGGGCATGACGACTCTGTCCAGCCTGTAGTTTTGTTCCCAGGCAATCTGCATCTTGAAAACGCCTGGCCTCAGCCATCGGAAACCGTCAACCTAGTCGTGGGCTATGATGGCTCTCCAAAAAGCCTAACAGCACTCGATTTAACGCTATGCATGGCCCATCAAACCCGTCTGGCAACTCAGCGTTTGGTGATGGTGCATGTCGTATATGTGGCCCAGAAAAAGCAGTTTGAGCAGGCCGACCGGATTTTGCATCAGGCGCGTTATCTTGCTGAGGAGTGGCGCGGTTCGCTAACGGCGCACCTACAGTTTGGCTCCATTGCGGAGGGTCTAAAGCAGGTGGTGGTGGATGAGCGGGCCGACCTGCTGCTGCTGGGCTGTCACTCCGAAAAGCACTCTCTCGTACAGCGGCTCAAGGCCGAACTGCCCTGCCCTATTTTGGGCCTTCCTCGCACCGTAAATAAAGCTCATTCGGCCGCTGCGCTCGCGCCTAAAGCCAGTCTGTAGCAGCTTCATTATGGAGTTACTCAGGCAACCTGCAAAGGCTAAGCCTCAACCGCTCAAATAGTTACTAATAAACCCCCAGAAGGTTCTAAAAACAAACCTTCTGGGGGTCTAAACTGCTTGGGCTGGTAAAGCCTTGGCCGCTGCAGTTAAGCAGGCTGTAAGAGCGAAATTTAGAGCTAGCTACACCCCTTTAATCTACGACATAGCGGCAGCTACTTGTCCTTAACTAGAGTGAGTCTTAAGCGCTTCTAGCAAGTGCTTAACTACAGGCCCGTTGCAGCAGGGGTGGGGCTGTTCCCAGCAGAAATTTGAGTTTCTAACGGCTGTAAACTGTAGCCGACAACAGGAACACCTTGACAGAAAATGCCTAGCTTAGCTCGCATTTCAAAAGCCGGATTACGGCCTTGCTGCCACTCCTTTTCAGTGTAGAGAGCGTAGCCCTGGGAGCGTGCAGCAATCTGCACAGGGGTCTGCCGGGAACGGGATACCAGTAGATGAGTCGGTTGAAACATGGCAGGCTCGCCTTCCTCAAACAGAGGAGATTTCGGTTTGTTTATTGACTCTATAAAACCGCTTTTTTAGGAAGACAGAAATGAGGAGAACCGAATGGTGAAACTCGGTTTTCCTCCCCAAGTAAGTTTTAGGCGAGCTAATTTCCAAGTCCTGGTTTAACTGCTCACGATTGCGATGAATGGGCTTTCTCCTGCACTAACTGATCGAGGGCCTGCTGCATGGTTTGCACAACCTGGTCGTAGCACTGATCAACATAATCTCTGTCGCGGGCAGCTTCGTCTCCATAGCGATCAAAGTAGATTGGGGGGCACACCCGCGTGTGCAGCGGGACGGGCAAAGGAATGTTGGGCAGCGGCCCAAAACCCAGCCCCCAAGGCAGCCCCAAGTAGACAGGAAAGATGCCCGGGTCAATTCCCAAAATCCAGGGCAGGCCCTGCTGGTGAAGCTTCTGCATTTGGGGGTAAATGTCGGCCAAAATGAGCAGCGTGTCGTGGGCCCCGTGGGAAATCAGCGGCACGATGGGAATTGCTGCCTGCAGCGCTAGTTTGACAAAGCCCTGGTTGTCGTTGAAGCAGATGCGGTGACGCAGGGCGTGGGGCCGAAACACATCTTGAATACCACCTGGGTAAATTAGCAGGTCCGCCTGGCGCTCCAGCACCGCGTGGGCCATTTGAGGAGTCGCCCGCACAGCACCCACCTGAGTTGCCAGGCGCGCCAAAGGAGGCAGTACCTGCCAGGTTTTAGGCTCCATCAGAGCATACATGGGCCGTTCTGTACCAAAGCGCTTGAACCAGTCGTAGGCCATCATGACCGTGTCGGGAGCTGCCCAACCGCCATTATGAGAGCCGATAAAAAGTACGTTGCCGCTCTTAGGAATATGCTCCCAACCGTCTGTCTTGACCCGGAAGTAGTGCTGGTAGATAGCCTTGAAAAAGGGCAGCAGTTGCTCAATGACCCGGGGGTTACGATCATCTAAGGATAAGCCGGTCAGTGCGTCTTCAGGGGCAGCAGAGACTCTAACAAGCTGCGACACTAAAAAAGCAGCTGATTCTGCAAAGGATTGCAGAGGCGCAATGGGATTGCCGCTGGACGAAACCAAGAAAGACACCCCTCTGGAGAACCAAACATCCCTTGTATTTTATGCAGCTTTGTAGGCAGCGTTCTTCAATCCTGAGGTCAGCTTCTGGCTTTGTCGTCTTAGCTTGGTTGAGTATTTTTAGTCACTCGCGCCGCTGGGTAATCTCCTAGAAAATGCGGGCCTAACGATCGCCTTAGAATCCTGAGACTCTCAGCTCTTTAGGGCTTCACACTTCTAGAGTATTTTGGGGAGCAAGAGCGGCAATGTTAAATTTTCATGAGACTGCTCGGAAACTTACTGAGGCTTCACATCGTCAAACCCCTCAGCACTCACTAATGAGGATGCTCATGATTTTCTACTGTCTTCCAGCTACGCTCGTTTTTGCGATCGCACTGCACACCCTACTGCAATACGCTGCGGCCTCCGAAATCGACCGCGAAACCTGGATCTGGATAACTGCGGCAGCGTTGCTCTGGCCCGTTACCCTACCCTCAATTATTTGGAAAAAATGCTCTGCCCTAGTAGCTGCTTACCCCGCTGCTAGCCCCGTACGGAAATCAGCTTACCGTACGGCCAGCAGCGGCCTATAGGTGCCTCCGTAGTTCTCCATACGTAGTTCTCCATAGTTCTCCTTCGTGCTTGCTCTTAGCCTCTGGGATGCCTCAGGGGCTTTTTTCGGCTGTTATATAGCCGCGCTAAGGTGGTTAGGACGCTTGAGAGGAATGGGGGGCTAAGCCCCTAACCGGGGTTTCACCCCTGCACCCTGTGTCCTAATCAATCCGTCTACTGCTGCAGAGTGACAAACCAGCTGTCCCTCCTGCTCGACCTACTTTCTAACGCTCCTGCACCTTGAACCCTGTACCCTACACTCTGAACCTTAAGTCCCTCTAATTCTGATAAACATTCGACGCCTCTATCCGAGGCTGAGGCCGGTGAAAATACTCAATAAAGTGATAGACCGTGTAAGGGTCTGACCACTCAAGCTGAGCCCGCTGCTCCAGAATAATCAGAGTATCGCGCTCACTCATCGAGGGTCGCCAGGCTTTTTGGTGGCGACAGGCAACCCAGGCGTTAAGCACCTGAAAGATTTTTGCAAGCTTGTCCTCCGGCACCGAGCGGCGGTAATACTGGTCTAGAATCACGGCAACTTCGGCCAAGCCTGCCTCGTGGGCTAGCTGCGTGCTCTGGACAAACAGGTTGTTGAGATGAGCAAGTACCTGCTTATGGTTCTCAAACTCCTGCTCTAGGGCGGTGCTGTTGACAAAGACGGCGCCCAAATTTTTGAAATACGCTGCTAGAAACAGCGTCTTCTTCTCGCGATCGCTCAGACCTGCCAGCGTGCCGTAGGCCAGGCAAAGATCGGCCAGCAGAGACGATTCCCTAGCCAGCCAGTTGCTTTTACGTTTCAGTAATCCTCTCAAGGTTTTGATATAGCTGCGTAGACTCGGGTAGCTCACGTTCTTCTGCCCTCAACGCTCGGTAGTGCCCCTTGACGGATGGTTACGCCACGCGGATTAGGGAACTCGCCGCCCCCGCGCCGCTGTAAATAAGGTATACCACTCCTCCCGCGTCAGCTCTACCGTATCTGCCAAACAGCACGCCTGGATACGCTCTGGTCGAGTTGAGCCGACAATCGGCTGAATGCCCGCTGGATGCCGCAGCAGCCACGCCAGCATAATGGCCTCGGGCGCTGTCTGCTTGTCCTGGGCCATTTGGGCTACTAGCTGAGCTGTCTGACCCAGCGGCGTTTGGGGATCGGGGTTGGCTGTAAACAATTTGCCGCTTGCCAAAGGTCCCCAGGCCTGAACCAAGATAGTCTTGGCGCGGCAGTAGTCCAGGGTGCCGAGTCCGGGAGTGGGTGTCGCCCCGGCCAAGTTGGCAACAACGCCCTCATCAATTAGCGACGCCTGCAGCAGACTCAGCTCAACCTGGTTGATCAGCAGCGGTTGCGCCACGTTCCTTTTGAGCAGCTCAATTTGCCACGGAGTGTGATTGCTGACGCCGAAATAACGCACCTTGCCCGCCGTCGCCAGGGCGTCTAGAGCCCTCGCCACTTCTTCGGGCTGCACCAGCGGATCGGGGCGATGCAGCAGCAGCACGTCTATATAGTCGGTGTGCAACCGGTGCAGACTGCTCTCCACCGCGCTGATGATGTGCTCGTAGCTGAAGTCGTAGCGGGGTGGGTCGCTGGGCTGGGGCTGCCCGCCAATGCGAATGCCGCACTTGGTTTGCAGCACAATTCTGTCTCGCAGACTGGGTGAGGCTTTAAGCAGTTCGCCAAACACCTGCTCCGACTTGCCCCAAGTGTAGATATCTGCGTGATCAAATAGCGTAATGCCCGCTTCAACAGCGGTCATCACGGCTCGCTCGGCAGTTTTCCTAAGATCGTCCGTAAGGGGAGAATCATCCCACGCGCCGCCAATGTTCATGCAGCCATAGGCAATGCGTGACATCTCAAGATCGGTGCTGGGAAGGGTATAGGTACGCATTTAGAAGGGCTCGTTGAGGAGTTGGCTTCTCCGTTCTACCATCGCGTTGGTCAAAGACCAGCCTCTGAGGCCATCGCAAAACGTGCCGAACCTCGCGAAAGTCGCCCTGCGCCTCGCGTTTCCTAGCGGGCCTCAGCCAGCACCAGCGGGTGAGAAATTTCAGACTGGGGCGAAGCGCTCAGCAGCTCTCCCGTCAGGCTAAAGGGCCGCACCTCGGTAATTTTGACCGTGGCAAACTGGCCCCTGAGCTGCGCCAGGTCGCCCTTAAAGAAGGTCAAACGATTACCCCGAGTGCGCCCCATCACCTGCGTCGGGTCTTTGGGGTTCGTATCTTCTACCAGCACTTCCTCAATGCGATTGGCATAGCGCTGGGAACGCTCAGCCGCTTTTACAGATACCAGACGGTTGAGCCGCTGCAAACGGTCGGCTTTAGTCTCGTCGTCGAGCTGGTTCTGCCAAACCGCAGCCGGAGTACCGGGGCGCGGCGAGTAGGCTGCCGTATTGAGCTGGTCAAAGGCAATCTCCTCCACCAGCTTCAGCGTGTTCTGGAACTGCGCCTCAGTTTCACCGGGGAAGCCAACAATGGCGTCAGCGCTGATCGCCGCATCGGGCATGTACTCACGAATGGTGTGGATGATGCGGCGATATTTTTCCTGGGTGTAGCCCCGCGCCATCGCCTTGAGCACATCGTTGTCACCCGACTGGAAGGGAATGTGGAAGTGCTCACACACCTTGGGCAGCTCGGCGCAGGCGCGAATCAGCCGCTCGGTGAAGTAGCGCGGGTGACTAGTGGCAAAGCGAATGCGCTCAATGCCGGGCACATCATGAACAAAATAGAGCAGATCGGTAAAGGTGTGCTGATGGCGGCCCTCAGCAGTTGATCCGGGCAGGTCGCGGCCATAGGCGTCAATGTTCTGGCCCAGCAGCGTTACCTCTTTGAACCCCTGGCGGCCCAGCTCCTCCATTTCGGCGCGCACGGCTTCTGGCGTACGAGACTGCTCCACTCCGCGTACGCTGGGCACCACGCAGTAGGTGCAGCGCTCGTTGCAGCCATAAATTACGTTGACCCAGGCGGTGATGGCGCTGTCGCGGCGAGGCTTGGTAATGTCCTCCATGATGTCAACCGCATCGGTGGCCACCACCTGATTGCCGTCAAACACCTGCTCCAGCAGGTCTTCCAAGCGGTTGGCGTGCTGCGGCCCCATCACGAGATCGAGTTCTGGCACCCGGCGCAGCAGCGACTCGCCCTCCTGCTGAGCGACGCAGCCTGCCACAACCAGCGTTAGCCCTGGCTCCTCCTGCTTGCGCTTGGCCTGTCGCCCTAGGTAGGAGTACACCTTCTGCTCGGCGTTGTCGCGGATGGTGCAGGTGTTGTAGAGAATAACGTCGGCCTGGTTGGGGTCTTCAGACCACTCCATGCCCATCGCATCGAGAATTCCGGCCATCCGTTCGGAGTCGGCCTTGTTCATCTGGCAGCCGAAGGTGGTGATGTGGTAGCGGCGGGAAGCGGTCATGGGCGGGTGGCTACAGGCTAACTGCATGAAGTGGTGCAGTCTTAAATGTTAGCGTGGGACGCCGCTCAGGGGAAATAATCGCAGGGTTTCAGCGCTGCGGCACTCAAAAATGCTGAAATTCTTGGGCTGGGGTCAGCGATCGCACCTCTCTTACGCCCACCAAACTTACCCCCGCTCCCTCAATTACCTGGCCCACAATCGCGGCTCCTCCCCCCAAGTGCTCTACCAGCGGCCGCGCCAGGTTCTC
>DATNQE010000661.1:0-8548 GCA_036702895.1 Trichocoleus sp.
AAGGCTTTCAGCGTCTTATGTTTTATGCAAGAACGGGCCCTACTGGATTCGAACCAGTGACCGACCGCTTAGAAGGCGGTTGCTCTATCCCCTGAGCTAAGGGCCCTTGCTGAATGTGTGAGGTGGCGACCCCGTCAATCCCAGTCTAGATCAGCTCCCCAAAACGGCAACCTGATTGGGTCAATAGGTTGACCTGCCGATTCATGAGCTGAATGAGCATAAATGCGGCTTGGAGCTGTGAATGGCAACTTGAGCTGCTTCACTTTAACCAGTGTATGCTGGAGCGCTTCCAAATATTAGCGATCGAGATGGGATCTAGCAACTCTGAGGGAATGCTTGTAATGGAGCCTGCTTTCAGGTATGGCTAGAAGTCTAGAGGCGGCTCTTTCAAAGCCATCTGACTATATTCATCTCATCCGATGGATCGATCAGGGAGAGCGCTTCAACGGCTGCTAATCTCCTAGGCACCTCGTCAACAGCCTTGCCGAAGACCGGCTGGGTAGGCTGGAGCCTTCCGCCTGCATGTACTTTGCGGGAGCTAGCACGCTCTTGAAACTCTCAACGGTGGCTAGAAATAGCTGCGTTGCGGTAATAGTAAACAAATACTCTCTGAAAGCTTCACTGTGTGTCCATAGAAAGATAGGCCACTAAAATAGAGCAACCCTGCCGGGTTTGGCTGTCATAGCGGCTTTAGGGGGCTATCCTTCTAAAGGTTGCCAGAGACAGCCTGCGACAGCTCGCATAGCGTTGCCAACGGCAGTTCGCACAGCGCTGCCAACGGGCAGCCATACAATCAGGTATCTGACCTCCATAGGAGTAAACAGGCCAGGTCATGTTTATTCTCAAGCGGCAGGATGTTGAGATTAAAAATATCCAGCATCCCAACAAAGACCAGCAGATTGCGATTCTCTCCTATCAGGGTCAGACGTTCCGTCTGCTGAGTGTGTTTAACGCCGCTCAGGAAGAGGAAGCTAGGGCCCTGTGGCGCGACTTGACAGATAACAAGGGCAAGGCCTGCGTCTTGCTCGAAGAGCCCGATCGCTTCAGCATTTGGGGTAAGGTGCGCCTCGACCAGTTTGAGGAGGAAGCGCACAACGCAGAAGTTCCCGCTAACGAAGTCTTTGTGCAGGCTTGTTTGCTGCTGCTGCAGGTGCTCTACATCGATATTGAGGATTTGCTAGGGGCTAAGCAGGCAAATTCTTTCGAGAAAGAAATGACGGCTGTCTTTAAGACGTGGCGATTTCCCCAGGCCGATTCACCCAAGTCCATTCAGACCCTGCTGACGGCCGACCCGCTGTCCATGCCCCAGGTGCCACCGTGGCAGGAGCACCATCTCCAGCGGCTGTTAGAGGAGGCCTACCGGCTTGGCAAACAGTACTTTGGCAATGCCAACTTTACCCAGCGAGCCTTAGAAGCGCTAGAGGATATGTCGGCGAGCAACCGACAGCTGGTGATGCGGTGGCTACAGCAATCGCCGCCCGGCAAGCTCTGGGTCTAAGCGCACGCTGCCGCTTTCAATCTGCCGCCCTGCTGTCATGCATCTTAAGAATCATTGATGGACCATCAGGAACCGGGGCGATTGTGCCAACCTGACTGCATCGAGAGGGGCTCTCCCCGCTACAATTCTGGCGTAATCGGTTGTCTTGCACTGTGGCCCGGTACATTAGGTCTGTGGGACGCCCAAACAGTGGTTTAGACGTTTACTGCTTCTATTTCTAGGGATTTTTTTACAAGGAGTTGACCGTTGAGCAAGTCTGCTGCTGCATCTTCCCGCTCTACTACAACGCTGACGGTTGCCCTGGGCATTGCCTGGGGAATTGTGGCGCTCCTGTTCTTTCTGCTGTTTAGCTCTCCGGGAGCGGGGGGAGAGCAGCCGGGATGGTTTTTGCTGGGCATTACGATTTTGGAGACGGGAGCCTTTGCTGCGGCGTCTGCTCTCTGTTTCCGCAACTGGCGTAGCTCCCAAATTGTCAGCGGCCGCAATGTCTGGTTCTGGATTGGCATGGGCCTGCTCTCTTACACCCTAGGCAATCTACTGTTTTTTCTCTGGGGAAACATCTGGGGCCTTGATCCGGCGGTGTCTTTAGGCGACTTTTTCTACATCCTTAGCTATATTTTCTTGGCTGCTGGGATGCTAAAGGCAGTGCTGCCCCGACGGCTGAATCTAGAGCCCTCTCAGTGGCTGATCGTTGCTGGTATTGGCTTAGGCGGGATTATAATTGCCTATTTTGTCAATTACCAGGTAGTAGCAGACCCCGTTGCTCAGGGCGATGCGCTAGGGCAGCCCACTGCGCTGGTGCAGTTGGTACAAAACCCAGCGACCCCGCCTGCGCCAGCTGCTGCCCCGGCACCGGAGGCGCCAGCTGCCCCTGAAGAGCCCAACAACGCGCCTGGGTGGGTGCAGCAGCTAGACGAAAGGTTGGTGCCGTTTGAGACTGCGGTGGGGCTACTGTACGTTATCGGCGACTGCATTTTGCTGGTCATCGCGGCAACGCTGCTGGTGGCTTTTTGGGGCGGGCGCTTTTCTCAGTCGTGGAAGCTGATTGCGATCGCAGCCTTTTGTCTATATATCGCCGACATGTTTTTCGCCTTCTCAGTCAATGCCGGTAACTACCAGGAAGGCAGCCTGTGGGAGGTGTTTTGGACGTTCTCAGCAATCTTTTTTGGCCTAGGCGCGGTAGTCGAATACGCCATTTCTACCCAATCTCGACGGGGAGCACGGCGTCGCAGAGCCTAGCCAGGGAACTAAGATATTAGATGGCGATGACGTAACGGGTACGTACCTACATGGCACCGAGCAAGCTGTCTGACGCGGATAAGCAGACTATTCTTGAGCTGTACCGCCAGCCAGAGGAAACCACCTCAACTCTGGCAGAGCGCTATGGTGTCAGCAACAGCACGATCAGTCGGCTGCTGAAGTCTCAGCTGCCCGAAGCCGAATATGCTGCCTTGATCCAGCAGAAGCGAGCTGGGGAGAAAGCGACTGGGGCAGAGGCTGAAGTAGCGCCCGCCGCCGTTGCCCCTCCTGTAGCGGTAACCGAGCCCGAGCCAGAGCCGGCCCCAGCGGCGCCAGCCCCAGCTCTGGCAGAGCCCGAGCCCGAGCCCGAGTCAGAGCCAGCCCTAGCAGGGCCAGAGCTGCCCGTTGAGGTTGAACCCGTAGCGACAGAGGCCCCAACCGTGCCCCCGCCGCGTAAAATTGATCCTCCTCGTCGCCGGGTCCGTTCAGAACCCGCCGCACCCGATGTGACTGCAGCTACTCAACTGCCGCTTCTAATTAATAAGGACGAGCCGAAGGACGAACTCAGCTCTCAGGTTACTTCTACCAGTGACTATGGCCTGCCACCTGTGGGCACCCCCGCAGACGAAATAGATGCTCTGCCTATGGCTCAGGAGGCTGCTGTTGCTGCGGTAATAGGGGATAATCGGGCCGCTGAGAGCAGCTACAGCGAGGAAGACGATCTAGACGATGACCTGGAGGATGATCTAGACGACGATTACGATGACGAGGATGGCGAGGACTTCGACGATGACGAAGACTTGGGCAACTGGAAGTTTTCTAAAGAAGGAACGCCGCAGCTGCAAAAGGTGCAGATTACGCCTCTGACTCCTGCTGCCCTGCCTCGTTTGTGCTACGTCGTGGTTGAGCGCAACTCCTCAGAACTAGTGACTTGTCCTCTGAGAGACTTTGCTGAGCTGGGTCAGATTCCGGAGGGCGAGATTGACTCGCGAACACTGCCTGTTTTTGACAATCACCGAGTAGCGCGCCGATTTTCCCGCCGTAACCAACGGGTGGTCAAAGTGCCTGATGGCACCATGCTGCAAAAGACCAGTCCTTACCTACAGGCCAAAGGTATTACCCGCCTTCTGATCGACGGACAAATATACGCGCTTGAAACATTACCTGCCATTAGTGAAGATACTGATTTTGAGGAGGACTAAAGCCAAGCCGAGCGTTAGCCTGAAGACACGGACAGTCTTTTAGGTATTGTTTTTTACCAAAAGGACTTCCGGGTAAAACGTTGACCTTCCGAATAAGGGTGTAAGGGTAGGGATTACGTTTGGTGTCATAGGGTAAAGTTTGGCGTGAATATGTCCCAATCTGCGGTTTCAGAGGGCCAAGCATCACTCTACTTCCAAGAAGAACTCCAAAGTTGTGATGCTCGTTTACAGCAAGATCCTGAAGATGCGGGAACCTGGCATTACCGCAGCTACCTATTAGCGCTGATGGGCCGCTATCAGGAGGCGCTAGCTAGCTACCAAAAAACGCTCACCCTGGAGAGTGATGCGCCCAAAACCTGGTGTAATTACGCTGCTATTTTGGTGCACTGCGGTTTCCTGATCGAAGCCGTCTCTGCCTACGACCGCGCTATTGGGCTTGAACCCACCAATTTTCGAGCTTGGTACAAGCGGGGAGAAACTCTCCATCGCTTACAGGACTACATGGCCGCAGTCGAGAGCTACGACCGTGCCTTAGCCCTAGACCCAAAAGCCCACCGCATCTGGTTTTATCGAGGGCTGGCGCTCAACTACCTAGGTCAACCTCTGCAGGCTACCGAAAGTCTGCGAACCGCGTTGGCGCATCAGCCCGACTTCAGCCATGCCTGGAACTGCCTGGGCTACCTATTGGCTCAGCAGAAGCAGTACGACGCTGCGATCGCATGTTTCAACTCGTCGCTAGCGCTCGATCCGGCCAATCCCAAAATTTTCCATTATCAGGCCCACGTGCTGCGGCAGATGGGGCGCTTTGCTGAGGCGATAGACAAGCTGGAGCACGCCACCCGTTTGGATCCGCTCAATCCCAACTACTGGTTTCTCAAAGGCCTTACTCTGGGCAAACTGCGTCGCTACCAGAGCGCCCAGGCCAGCTTAGAGCAGGCGCTCAAGCGGCAGGCGTACCACGCCGAGGGCTGGCTGGCTCTGGGTCTTACCCTGCGCAAGCTGCGGCGATTTGAGGAGGCCATTGAGGCTTTCAACAAGTCCTTGGCAATTGAGCCTGATCAGGCGCTGGCGTTTTTCCATCAGGCCTGCTGCTACGCTCAGCAGGGTCGTAACGACTGGGCGCTAGAAAGTCTGCGCCGTGCGATCGCGCTGCAGCCTGAGCGCTACATTCCCCGAGCCTGCAACGACCCGGCTCTGAGTACGCTGCGGCAAGACACTCGATTAGCTTCGTTAACCGCTGTTCAGGAGAAGCGAGTACTGCACAGCAGAGCGACCCGCATCAAGCCCAAGATAACCACACTGCCGGAAATGTTTGCTGAATCGCCTGTTGAGTAGGAGTGTTGCCGCGCTGTAACTATTGATTCACAGCTATAGCGGCTTCATAGGGTTATTGCAACAGGCGTAGGGGATGGGCGCCGAGGTTGTCACAGTTGTGACATGACAGCTATGACAACTGTGTAGCTTTAAGGGGCAGACTGCAAACGCAACCTACCCCTTAAAACACGCTTCTGTTGCCAGTCCTAATGCCTACTGCTGCAAAGACGCACTTTTTTGAGCTAGGGCACATCTCCTAATAAATGCAGGCGTTAGGCTGTTTGGGAAAGGCCGTTAGATGCGGCTCTTCAGTAGGGACTTAGCCCGCTCTGCACGGTTGCGATACTCTTCCTGAACTTCCCGGAAGAAGGAAGCAATCTCTTCATCTCCCTGAGCATCTTGAATGTATTGCTCACAGGTAGCAGCACCTTCTAGCGCATGATAAAGAACGCTAACGAGGTCGTACTGCTGGTTTTCAGCACCTGTATTGCTTTGGGTTGCAAAAGCCATTCTCAATCTCCTTTATATTGCGTAACTAACAACCATTAGGAAGGCTTTTCCTAGTGGGTTAATGCTCTTACCCTACAAAGCTGCTGAGAGGACTTCGTCGGTCACTTGGTGTAGACTTAGCTCCCTCACATGACAGACTTTGCAACAGATATAAAAACTCGAATACTTAATAGCTGAAACAGTCTGCTTTTTCTGCAAGCAGACTGTTCAAGCCTTTAGAGAACAGTTGGGAAAGCGACCAATCTGACAGGCTTTAACGATGGCGTTACGGCACTTTAGAGGAGATGTGCCTGTTCGCTGAGAGAGGGCTTTAAGGCTAATAGGAGGATGGCTGCCTTCGGGGGCCTCTAAATACAGTTCGAAAGCGGCCTCAAGAATATCTAGGTCGAGGGATTCAACTTCAAGAAATTTTGTGGCGAAACTTAGCATGATAAATCCTGTTCCCTCAAGGCTTTGCAGCAGTGTTTCTATAGTTTCTTAGAGCTGCTCTCCGCTGATGCTTTACCTGCAATAGCAACTTCAAATGCTCTGCATAATGCTGCTGCACCTGGAATGATGCAGGCTACTAGCGTAGAGGCGTGATTCAAAGACTGCGTCGAATAGCTTTATCTATTCAGGGGGCGCAATTGTTTGCGCCCCCTGAATAGACTACTGCCGCTAAATGTAGTGGTTTAAGGGTGCATAGACACTTCTAAAGTAGCTTAAGGTGTGAGCTACTTTAACCTGGATATGTCTAGTGGCCCTTCAGAGTGTCCTTAATATCTTCCTTCGCATGGCGAGCCTCAGACTCAACCTGCTTGGATTTGCCTTCAGCTTTTTGCTTGGAATCGCCAGTCAGATTTCCCAAACCTTCTTGGGCTTTTCCCTCTACATTTTTGGCGGTTGCTTTAGCGCGATCTTCGGTAGACATTTGTTTGCCTCAAAATATCAACTTACTCTCAAGTTATAGAGAAGGCCGCGAGATATTATCTGCCATAGGTTTGATGCGAAGGGTTGATTTCGGTTTGTGAATTTTGGGAACATTTAAGAAATATCTGCAGTCAAAGTTAAGCTGTGGGGCTTAATGACTCCTGAATGTTTCCAATGCTCGCCTAGATTTGAAAAGTATTCTGGATTGGCAATTAATTATGCCAAGACTTATCAAGTGGGAATTGTTTAGAGCTCAGCCTTTGCTTGAACTTAAGACTGACAAGTTTTAAGTTAGCTCCTGGCTCTGTCCTGCCTGCATTTTTACGTAGGGCTTTGGGCGCGTTCTAAATTTAAATTTCTGATTTTGGGGCAAAACTTGTTTTTCCTACTTAGTGATTGAAGGCAAGATTAAGTGGGAGAAGAAATGGAGGATTGGAGCGAGATTGTTGTCGGTATATCTTAAGGATTAGCTAAAGCATATCTTCAGAAAGAAGGCAGTTATAGGGTTGGCAAGAGAGAGTAAGGAAGCTATCTTGAATTTCTTCGGAAATTTAGTTTCTGTAGAAACTTCACTGAAGCCTCTTTGAACAAGCCCTTTTTGAAGCGTTGAGTGAAGCTTTAGCATATGCAACCAAGAAACCCATATGAGGCAAATAACCAACCCCGCCCTCTGGATGACGGCAGGGGGACGGTCAACGAAAATTTAGTTAGAGAGAATGAACGGCTACGCTACGAACAGGGCAGAACCAATGCTGCTGTGCGTAATAGCCGATTGGTACGAGACAATGAGCGGCTGCGGGATGAGCAGGCCTATCGCGACAGTGCAGGTGCTGTGAGCGGCTTAGTGATTGGGGTGCTTGTTTTTGCTCTGGCAGTTTTGGGCTTGGGTGCTCTCTACTATTTGGGCCGGGACACAGGTGCTGAAGAAACGCTGCCGGCCCAGCCGCAGCAGTCTCTGCCGGCCGAAGAGCCCGATATTAATATCAACGTGCCGCAGCCACCAGCTATTGAGACGCCTGCTCAGCCGCAAGCGCCCAATGTACAAGTGCCTGATGTAAATGTGCAGGTGTCTCCGCCTGCCAGCGGTGAAGCCACGTCTCCTGTGTTGCCCCCTGTTGATCCGGATGCTGGCACCTCTCAAGGCGGCGCGGCTACAGATCCCTCTACAGCCCCTGTTGGAACACCGTAGGTTCGCTCCATAGGAAAAGCAAAGGCGAGATGGGGAAGATGCTTTTGTGGTCTCCCCTCCCTTTTCCCTCCTACATGCTGCACCTACATCGCAAAGCCCCAGATGCAACAGTGTCTGGGGCTTTGCTTTGGAGTGCTTAATTTGGGTTGAGGGGGAATGCTTGGAGTGGCTTGCTTAACCCCAATATGATGGGTTCAGCGCCTTGGAAATTTATCTAATTAAATCCAAAGTTCGCCCTATGAAGAAGTGGCTACTGAGAGGAGCCTTAGTGTTGGGAGTGGTGGCGCTGGTGACTGTGCGGTTTCCCCAAACGGCATCGCTATGGGCGCAAGCCGGACTGTTGCCAGTGCCCTCCTCAACGCCTTACTCGGCCGCTTCTACTGCTGTCCAGCGAACTGCCTTTGTGCATTTGTTTGAGTGGACGTGGAGCGATGTTGCCCAAGAGTGCGAGCAGTACCTTGGCCCGACTGGTTTTAAAGCCGTACAGGTGTCGCCGCCCCAGGAACACGTGGTGCTGCCGGAGCGGGGCTATCCTTGGTGGCAGCGCTACCAGCCTGTGAGCTACCGCTTAGAGAGCCGCAGCGGCAGCCGGTCTGAGTTTGCCGAGATGGTGCGCCGCTGTCAGGGGGCGGGTGTGCAAGTCTATGCCGATGCTGTGATTAACCACATGGCGGGCATTGACGGTGG
>DATNQE010000679.1:0-8088 GCA_036702895.1 Trichocoleus sp.
AGCGGAGAACATTTGCTGGCGCTGATCAACGACGTGCTGGAGATGTCGAAAATTGAGGCCGGGCAGCTCATGCTGGTGGATAGCTGTTTTGACCTGCACCGGCTGCTCTACGCCATTAAGGATATGTTTATCCTTAAAGCTGCCGATCGGGGGTTAGAGCTGAGAGTGGAGCGTAGCCCAGATCTGCCGCGCTATGTGTGCGGCGACGAAGGCAAACTGCGGCAGATTTTGATCAACCTGTTGGGCAACGCCATCAAGTTCACTTTTGCTGGTCACATCACGTTGCGGGTTAAAGGCTATGAAAACCCAACAGGGGGTCTGCCTGCTCCCTACACCCTGCATATTGAGGTAGAAGATACGGGGCCTGGCATTGCGGCCCAGGACTGCGAGGCTATCTTTGAAGCCTTTATGCAGACAGACCGGGGCCGCTACATGCACGGTACAGGGTTAGGTCTGTCGATCAGCCGTCAGTTTGCCCGGTTAATGGAGGGCGATATCACGGTGCAGAGCCTGCTTGGGCAGGGATCGACCTTTACCTGCCGGGTGCAGCTGACCACAACCGAAGCGGTGGATGTGTTGCCCACGGAGGCTCTGCGCTACGTCAGCGGCCTGGCACCAGAGCAGCCTGCCTACCGCATTTTGGTTGTTGAAGACAATCCGGAGAACTGCCAACTGCTGGTGAAACTGTTAGAGGCCATTGGCTTTGAGGTGTGCGCTGTGGAAAATGGCGCTGATGCGATCGCGCTGTACCAGGAGTGGCACCCTCACCTGATCTGCATGGACATTCAAATGCCGCAAATGAATGGCTATGAGGCGACTCGACACATTCGCCAGCTGGAGCAGCAGCCCCAAAGCCTCTCTAGCGCTTCCCACAGCCGCCCGCCCCATACCAAGATTATTGCGCTGACAGCAAACGCCTTTGCTGAAGATCAAGACGCTAGTTTGAAGGCAGGATGCGATGACTTCGTCGCCAAGCCCTTTAGCGAAGCGGGGCTGCTCGACTGCATTGCTCGTCATCTTGGCGTGCGCTATACCTACGCTGAGGATGATCCCCCTTTGGCTGTTCATCCTTCCCACTCAGCTCAGCCTTTGTCTGCTAGCAGCTTGCGGAGCCTGCCCCAGAACTGGGTAATCCAGGTTCACGAGGCGGCCCTCGATCTCGATGAAACCCAGCTCCAGCGGCTGATCGCCGAGCTGCCCGCGGCTCAAAAACCCCTGGCGGCGGCGCTACAAACCCTCGTGGAGGGCTTTCGGTTTGAAACATTAGTAGAGCTGACTCAGCTTTAGGGAGCCTATATGACAGCACAATACGCTGAGCTGCCCCAGGCTCATATTTTGCTGGTGGACGACAATCCAGACAACCTGCGGCTGCTCTCTAAAATTTTGGAAGCTCACGGCAACCGGGTTCGTAAAAGCTTGAGCGGCAAAATGGCCCTGCAGGCAACGCACCGAGAACCGCCTGACCTGATCTTGCTCGACATCAATATGCCAGAAATGAGCGGATACGACGTTTGTCAGCAGCTCAAAGCATCGGAGCAAACCCGCGATATTCCGGTTATTTTCATCAGCGCCCTTGACCAGCTCGACGACAAAATTCGGGCCTTTGAACTGGGAGGGGCAGACTACATTACCAAGCCTTTTCAGGAGCAGGAAGTGCTGATGCGGGTGCGCAATCAGATTTTGATTCAGCAGCAGCGCAAACAGCTCTTGCAGCAAAATCAGCGCCTGGAGCTAGAGATTCAGGAGCGCCTCAAGGCTGAGGCTGCCGTGCGGCAGCTGTCGCTCACGGATGAGCTGACCGGGCTGTACAATCGGCGAGGCTTTTTGCTGCTGGCGAGCCAGCAGCTCAAGATTGCTCGCCGCACCCAGACGGGCTGCTGCATTCTGTTTGCTGACCTAGACGGGCTGAAACAGATTAATGACGCCTGGGGCCATGAAGCTGGGGACCGACTGATCAAAGAGGCTGCTTTAGTCCTCAAAGAGACGTTTCGAGACTCGGATGTTGCAGCTCGCCTAGGCGGTGACGAGTTTGTGGTGTTTATCTCTCTCTGCCCGGATGATATCAACGACTTTAGTACCCGGCTGCAGACCCACATTCAGTGTTTTAATCAGCGGCCCGAGCGGTGGCAGCCCCTGTCCATGAGTTTTGGCGTCAAATACTGCGAGGTCGACGAGGATTTCTCGTTGGAGGAGCTGATGGCGCAGGCGGACGAGTTGATGTATGAGCATAAGCGCACCAAGCGACTGACTCGGCAGGAGGCTCAGCGCGATTCTGCCCATGCGCCCTAAGCGGCAGGGTGAGGGCTGTCTGATGGGTTGCATGGTCTAGCCTCCGGCCCCCGACCGATCCCTAAGTCTGTGAATGCAGGGCCTGCTACCTTGTAGGCTCTGCTACTCCAGTATTCTGTGAAGAGACTCTGCTGATAACGCTCTAGCAATCTATAGTCATGACCGATCTGGATCTGCTCAATCTGGTTCCAGTTGCAACCTATGTTTGCGATCGCATAGGGCAAATCCAGTCGTTTAACCGGGCAGCGGTCGAGCTTTGGGGTGAGGCTCCCAAAGCAAATGCTACAGACGAGGGATTTCACAGAGGGTTTACCCTGCTGGACTTCAGCGGGCAGCGGGTAGCTTACGCAGAGACCCCAGTTCGCAAAGTACTCAGGACGGGACACCCTGTCAAAAACAAAGCGCTTTTGATTCAGCGGGCGGATGGCTCTGAAGTTGCTGTTTTAATCAACGCATCGCCTATTGTCGAAAATCAGCAGCTTGTGAGCGCGATCGCAAGCTTGATCCGCCAGCCCTGCAGCCCTAAACGTTCTACTTGAGCGCCGCATTTTTGAGCACGTCAAGAAAGGCATAGGCTGCTGGGGTCAGTAGCGCATCTTTTAGAGTGGCAATGCAAATGACTCGGTGCATCGGTACCGGCAGCTGATAAACCTTGACCCCGGCAGGAATAGGCTCGGCTGCCAGTCGAGGGCTAAGAGCGGCGCCCAGCCCTTTGGCAACCATGTTCATAATGGTCGCGTCGGAGCGAATTTGATAGGTTGGCCGCAGGCAAATGCCGTGCTTTTCGCAGTGGGTATACATCATGGCATCGCAGCTGTCGCCGTCTGGGGCCATGATTAGCGGGTAGGCAGTCAACTCCTCCCAGGCGAGCTGCCCTGCTGCAGGTTCGAACTCAGGTGGAAAGAGAGCCACAATTTCGTCCCTCATCAGGTCCCAGGTCTCAAACTCGCTGCTGGTCGGCAGATAGGTAATGCCGATGTCGGCCCGGCCCTTACGCAGATCCTCTTCAACATCGGGGCGGTCGTCGTAATCGGCAATGCTAATTGCGATCGCAGGGTAAAGACGGCAGAACTCAGCAATCACCTCCGGCAGAATGTGGGTTGCAGCGCTGCGGAAGGACGAAATGCGGACGTGCCCGCCGCTTAATCCCCTAGCGAGGTTGGCCTGCCTAAACATATCGTCGAGCAGGTAGCCCACCTGTCGCGCCCGGTCCACAATTTGCTCCCCAACGGGTGTAAGCTGAGCCCCAAAGCGGCCTCGCGACAGCAGCACCACGCCTAAGTCTTGCTCCAGACTTGCGATCGCATAGCTAACAGCAGACTGTGACACCTGAAGCTGTAGTGCTGCTTCGCTAAAGCTGCCACAGTCTGCAACGGCAATTAAAACTTGCAGCGGAAACAGCTTGAGCTGTTGGTAACGGTCGTGACCCATTGCTGTAACCCGAGCAACGCTTGAATTGTCGCAGGAAACCAATAATGAAGGAAACTGTTATCTATCAAATCCGTTGATGGATGTCATTCAATTTGTGTTTTGCCTCTACTGGTTGAGCGCAATAGAGTGTAGCCATCAGCCTTAAATCGCTTAAGAAATTGCTATGGCTAGCAATTAATCTGAATTTTTAAATTTGCAGAAAGGCATCAGTAACCTGCAGCTTCTGCCAAAGTTTTAGCTGTTTGAGCGGGTTGCCCGACTTGAAATTATTGGAGCTTTAATTGATGAAACCTTTGATAGATAAACTGGAGTATCAAAGGCTGGAGCTAATCATTCCAGCCAAAGCCAACCATCCCGTTGAGCAGCTAATTTCGAGACTGCTAAAATTCGTCGGACTGTTTCTCAAGCAGCGGCTATGGCAGAGCCAAGAGGTTCAAGTTTGGTGTACGTATGACCGGCAGGGTAACCAATGGTGGAGCGCTTATGACCGAGCCTCTGGTCATTCGGTCAACCTACTCTCTGAGGACGAGATGCGGAGATGGCTTGAGCAGAGATATAGCGGTAGCCACTGAAATTAGAACGGAGTGCAGGGGTGGAACTCCTGGCTGGGGGCAAAGCCCCCACATCCCCAAAATAGATGTCCTCAGCAATGTGGTGACAGCTTTACCTCAACTAGGTTCAGGCTGGCAGGGTTGAACCGTCATGTCTGGGGATGTGTCTGGCAGTAGTCCAAAGGTTCTTTGAGCAATATATAACCCGTAAAAAAATATCTCACGCACCAAAAATTCGAGCTGGCTGCGAAAGCCTGTATAGCGAGTTGTCGGTGTCGGAGCCGGGTGAGCATCAATGCCTAAGTCACGGGCCATTAAAATAGAGCGGCGCAGATGGAGCGGGTCGCTGACGACAAGAACTCGGCCTAGCTGCTGCTGGTCAATTAGCTGCTTTGCACCCTGGAGATTTTCCTGGGTGATTCTAGAAGAAGTCTCGCAAAAGGCATCCTCAGCGGCAACCCCTCTGGCAATGGCATAGCGGCTGGCAATGATAGATTCGGCGAACTGGTCGTTAGCCCCAACGCCTCCTGTAAAAATCACAAACCTGACGACGCCCGCCTGGTAAAGACGAATAGCGTAGTTGATTCGCTCTGCAAAGACGGGTGAGGGCTGCTCATCCCAAACGGCGGCACCCAAAACTACAGCGGCATCAGCCGGGGATGAGTCGCTTTTAGAAGCAAAGGTGTAAATATCCGCGCCAAGAATGGCAACGCCGCCCACCGCGATAAACCCAATCAAGGTCGCCGCTCTTGCCCAGCGAAACGTGCCTTTAGTCATCCACAATAACCCCAAGGTAAAGCCGCACAAATTCCTTGGCGGCTAGAGGGTTCAGGGTTTTCAGCGCTTGGGTAATTTCGACGATCGCTTCAGAAGACGGCTCCCGCTGGTCATGAACCCACTTAAAAACAGCTGAGCGATCGATCTCGAGTTTAACTGCCAACTTATTTTGGCTGATGCTGTAGGTCTCTAGAACCTGCTTCAGTGCTTGGCTTGCCCTTCCCATGCCCTTGATCGTGGCAAAGGATGGCAGATAGGTAAATGTTGTCTACACAGACAACGTCAGTTATAGTCTTTAATGTGGTCGCTGTAGACAACGTGAGGGCTGCTCTAATGGAAGAATTTGTTCCCAATACCGAAACCTATACGGTTCCACCCGCTGACTCTACACCTGCCGAGCCCGTGCGTGAGCCTGTTCGCATCATGGTTACTGGATCTGCAATTGGCATTGATCTGATTATCAAAGTACTTTACCGGCTAGGGTTTGCAGAACCTAGAGCCTGGAGTAAGCCGCAGATTGACCCCACCAGCGGCAGGCTCATGAGCATCATGACCAAGTGGATTCGTTATTGAGAGTAGGTTTTAACCGCAGCGGAAGCAACAACGCTACAGGATCAATGCGATCGCGCTGCAGCAGTTCAAGCACTCGGCTGCTTGTCTATAAATCCTGTCTATCTACTCCTTTAGGAAGTGGCGCTGCTTGAGCCCAAATGGTGTGGTTTCTACTGGCAATACATAATTGTCGTGCCGCTCTAAACCTACCCTTAACCATTGAGAAATCGTTGGCAGCTTTCTGAGAATCAGGTGGCTAGTGTGTAGCCTAGGGCACAAGTAGGTATTGACACTCATTTGTACTTCAAATAACTTGGTTGCTAGATCAAGCTTGACTTGCAAAGCATTGGCTTTGCTCATACTTCCAAGCGCTGCCCACGACCCAAATCTCCGAGGTGATGAACATGGTGAGAGAGAAGGTTGCAATTATCATGGGAGAGAATCTTGGTTGGGCAACAATGCGAAAGTCATGGGAAGCAAGCCTTTCGCAAGATCAGGAGTATGAGTTTACGTTCTTTCACCCTGAGGGGTATGCCAGGTCTATTTACGACATTACCGATCGATTGAAGCGGTTCAACAGCATAGGGTCCGCCATTGGTGGAAGCAGAGCCGCTAAACATGCGATCGCAGAAGGCTACCGGAAAATAATTGTGGCTTCCACGCACTATGCTGCCTTTCTTCCTCCTGCAAAGAAGGTGAAGTACTGCGTGTATGGAGATGCAACGATTCGTCAAATTGATGCCCTTGGCTACACCCTCCACAAACCCAATCCTTACAGCTTAAAGGGGTTACTGCAGTACCTGGTAAGAAGCGCCTATTGCTATATGTACGATAGAGCGACTAGCCGTCTTGCTAAGCATGGCAGTCTCTTTCTATGCGTTTCAAAGTGGTACGCCAAAGGTCTTATTGACGAACACAATGTGCCGCCAAATCAGACAAAAGTACTGCCTCTGTTAATAGACACCGATTATTGGAGTCCAGCAGAGAATTCTCCCAAATCGGAAAATTTACGCATTGTTTTTGTCGGTGGTGATTTTGCGAGAAAGGGCGGTTATGCGCTGCTGGAGGTCTGTGAGATGGAGGACTTCCGCGATTGCCAGTTTCACTTCGTCACCCGTTGGGCTCCCGACTCTGCCCCTAGCAATGCTGTCTTTCACACTCAAATGGCGCCAAACAGCACTGAACTGCGGGACTTAGTGCGTTCATGCGATCTTTTCGTGCTGCCGACCCAAGGGGACTGCAGCTCAATCGCCCTTCTCGAAGCTGCATCCTGTGGGCTTCCGGCAGTAATCAGTAATGTCGGTGGAATAGCAGAGCTCGTTGATAACTATCAGACTGCAATCCTGCTCGAGGTGCCCAGTCCGTCAGCCATTGCCGAGGCCATCAGGGTCTACCGCGATAACCCCGACAAGCTCGCTGCTCATGGAGAGGCTGCTCGCAGAAAAATGGTTAGGGAGTTTGATCGCCGAGTTTCTGTGGACAGAGTTAAGGAAGTCGTTGCTGCTATGGGTATGAGCCAGCAGCAAATGCAAAAACGCTTTGCAGGAACTTGGAAGTAGAGGCTGTTGAGTCGTTAGGCGAGCTCAGCAGCGGTAGGATTCCTCGCTGCCACAGTCGATATGAGGATTTTTGAATGCTTCACCCAGGCTAAGGCATTCTACAAGGTCGATGCGATCGCACTAACCCCCGGACGTCGCTGAGGCACAATATCAACGAGGAATTTATAGCGATGATTTCTGAGGCTTAGGATGAAGCGCTGGAAGGAGCCTCTGGTTAAGAAACAAAGCCCTCTATTCGAGACTACAAGCAAATTGGCGGCCGCTGTACCCGCCAAAAAAAGCGATGGCTAACAAGGGGTTTAGCTTGAGGATTCAGGAATATGGTCTAAGGCTAAAATGGGCGCGCTCTATTGTCTTACGAAGTGGGGCAATCGGGCTGATATCAGGGGGCGTACTCGGCGCGCTCTTTGGCTGCATCTATTTCCCGGTTACCTTTGTAACAGCCCTAATTGGCGCTGGATTAGGGTTAGGGCTGGGGCTCGTAAATGGCCTACTTTTGGGCATATTGTCGTGCCTATTTTTCTACCCGCTGCAGTTCGTTCGGCTTTACCGCGCAATCGTCAAGAGTATGTCTGCTCTCATCGCTGCAGGCGGAACCGTAAGTTTTGGCCCTTGGTACTTTTCCTCCACTGCGCTAACGCCCAGCTCAGCGGTGCTGATTGGCTTTAGCTCTGTACTGGCCGCTATCATTGCGGGTTGGGCTGGCTGGTTAGCGGGTCACACGATTGCTCAATGGTATGAACAGCAATGGGCTCGGCAAAAGGGGGAACTCCCTGCCCCAACAACCCACAGCGCTACTCCGAACTCAAACCCAACGAGCCGAAGTCTAAACCCGACATTCCGCAGGTTGACAAAAGGAATAATGAGTGGGTCTGAGATAAGCTCAGAGCCAGCATTAGGATCGCATTTTGCAGATAGAGAACCTGGAT
>DATNQE010000724.1:0-5880 GCA_036702895.1 Trichocoleus sp.
AAAGTAGTCGGCCTCATCTGCATCTAGAGTCATAAAATTGTGGTCGTTCTTGCCCACAACAGCCTCCGGAGACGGCAGCCCCATCACCTCTGCAAACGCCTGATTGCAGCCTAGATAAACGCTGTTGCGGTCCTTCCAGAAAATCTGCTGAGGGATACTGTTAAGAATCAGCTGCAAAAAAGCTTCTCGAGCTTTTAGGGTGCGCTCTGTGGCTTTGCGCTCAGTAATGTCTGTGATAAAGCCCTCAATGCCCAGCAGCTCGCCCTGGCCGTTAAAAACGCCCGTCCCCTTCTCCCAAAGCCATTTTTCCTGGCCCGATCGAGAGGTAATGCGATACTCCACCACATAGGGCTGCCGCTGGGCGATGGCGCGGTCAATGGTGCTCAGCACCTGAGGCAGATCCTCGGGATAGGTGATGTCGTTGTAGGTGACGTGTCGCCCGGCGGTGCTTAAGGCTTCACTGGTGTAGCCAGTCATGGCCCAACAGCCGTTGCTGAGGTAGACCATTGGCCAGCCGGGCTCGGGGCTGCAGCGAAAGACAATGCCGGGGAGTGCATCGATCAAGCGCTGCAGTCGGCCTTGGCTTTCAACCAGGGCTGCTTCTGCCTGCTTGAGCCGCAAAATGCCGCCGAGTTGGGCCGCAATGGCGGATACCAGTGCCACCTGAGAAGACTTCTGCAGGCAGACCCGATCCATGAAAAAAACGACAACGGCTAAAACGTCCTCACCAATTTGAATAGGGACTCCCAGCCCGGCCCGCAGTCCGGACTGCAGCGCTGCCTCGGATCGCTGAAACCGGGTTGGGTGCTGGGCAGAAACATCGGGCATCCACTCTGGCTGACGGTTCTGCCAGACCCGCCCTGGTAGGCCCTCACCCATTTGGAACGTGCAGCTTTCGCTGAGCTGACCAAAGACTCGCAGCTCAGGGCGTATGGCGTACCAGATGCGGCTGTGATAGAGGTGGAGCGGCTGTGGGCAGGGCAGCCAGACTTCGCCAAAAGCCCAGTCGGTGCGGCTGCAAACTAGATGCAGTACCTGAGCTAAGGCTGCTTCAAAGGTGGCCGCCTGACTAATAGCCAAGCTGATGGAGTGGAGCAGCTCGTGATTGTGTAGAGCATCGATCTCAACCTCCAGGGGCGCAGCGATCTGCCCCAGAGGAGCCGGCGCCTCAGCAGTCAGTTCAGCATGGGTCCCGGCAGCGGGTTCAGCATTTGGCTCCGTAATTTGCTCAGCGGCTGACTCAGCATTGGACATAGTAGCTGTAACGATTGAGGAAAACCAGATCAGGGGGTGGGCGCCTACCAGAGCTTACCGAGGGCCAATGAGCAAGCGAGCTCGGCGCTAAAGCCAATATCAGGGTCAGGAGCTGGGGGAGAAGCGGTAGAAAAAATTTAGCTGTAAGCAGTAGGGGCTAGGCAGCGTTGAGAGGACGACGAGGGCAGGCCCCTAGGGAGACTCAGTGGGCATACAAAGTTCGCTAACTTTTGTATACCCGGCTGACGGGACAATTTATGCAGCGGCTTGGCACTTCCGTCGGGTCTTTACAGTCTGGAGTAATACTATCTCGAGTCACCCTTGGGGGACTCGAGCCGCTGCTCGGACCAGGCTTTCCATCAGCTGAGATGCTGCCATTGGAGAACAGGGATCGAGTGCTTCTGGGCAGGCAATGGTGGTGAGCTGAGGGAGTTTTTGGGCTGCTAGGGCCTGCTGGGGCGTGAGGGTAACCAGTGGCTGGCTCCGAAGACTAGAGAGCTGGGCCAGCCGATTGAGGTAGGACTCGGGGTGATTAATCGTGTGATCCAGCAGGATAACTTGGGGCTTCCAGACTCGGCAGAGCACTTCTGCCTGGGCCAAATCGTCAACTTCGAGCACACGGCAGTGGTAGTCGTGCAGCCAGCTGCTCAGGAACCAAGGGACTAGCGCAGAGCTATCGCTGACCACCTCTCCCAGGTACAGCACCGTGAGCCCCAGAGCGATCGCACCGTTGAGCGGCGCAGCTAACCGCTGTCGCAGCAGGGGCACTAGCTGGCTGTCAATATGGCTGGTACTAAGGCGTTCGGCAGCCGTGAAGGGCGGCGGGCAGGCATCATCACTAATTAATAGCCGGGGCAGGGCCGCCAGCAGCTGAGGAAATGCCGAGGGCTCGAAGGGCGGCGACTGAGCATCAACCAGCACTAGGGCCGGGTTTAGGCGATGGGCTTTGTCATTCAGTTCCAGGGGAGATCGGGCCACGACCAGCCGAAATTCGCTCTCCTGCAGGGCCACTGCGATTGCAGCAATGGTCTCGACGTCGGTGCTCGCTAGCAGAATTAGCTTTGTCTTGAGGGTGTGCTTGGCGGGCAGATTTGGGGCCTCGGCCCTGCCGCTGACCAAGGGATTGTCAGCCTCGTTTACAAAAGGTTTTCTAGGGAGAGGTTCTGGCAACTGCTCAAAAAACTCGCCTAGGTCGTCTACCAGTACCCCCTCTGGAGCCACGAGCGGCAGCAGCAGGGTAAAGCGATTGCCATGGGCCGGTGAGGCCATAAAGCTCAAGTCGCCGCCGTGCAGCCGCACCAGGTGCCAGGTCAGGATCAGCCCCAGGCTAGTGCGATCAAGCGAGGGGGCAGCTGAGGGTAGTGGGGAGGACGCCGCCTGAGCTGGGGGGCTGTAGCGATCTTGCAGCAGCGTCGCCTGAACCGTCGCGTCTAAACTGGGGCCATTGTCCCAGACGCTAAGGGCAAGCCAGCCGCCCCAGCACTCCACCTGGAGCCCACAGCGGGTGGGGGCCTCGGTGTGACCTAAAGCGCGGCTGACCAGATGATACAGCATCTGCCGCAGCCGCAGCGGGTCAGCGACAAAAGCGGGCAGATTGGGTTCAATAGTCCAGCTAAAGTGGTTTTCAAGCGCGATCGCACTGCTGTCCTGCGGCCCGAGTTGCGATCGCAGCAGCCGCAACACTTGGGGACCCAAGTCGGCTGTATCCACCACGGCAGGAAACAGAGTAAGCTGTCCGGCGTCTAGGCGGAACCAGTCCAACAACTGATTAATCGTAGAGACTAAGCGCCGCGTTGTCTGATACATCAGGCGGGCGTAGTGGGCCTGCCGAGGGGTGAGGCTCCCCAAACGGGGATCTTGCAGCAGCGAGGAAAGACCCAGCAGGGACGTCAGCGGGGATTTAATCTCATGGTTTAGTTCCACCAGCCAGCCGGCTCGGGGGTCGCTAGCACTGCTGGGGGAACTGACCGCAGCCTCTGTTGGGCAGGGTTTGGCTAGGGCTGCCCCTACCGGGCTGAGCACCGGCAGCAGCGTTTGGGGGACTGGAGCCTCTGTCAAATTGTCCCAGGAGCTCTTCAGGCGGAGCGGTTCGGCAGTCTGTAGTGCGCTTGAGGCGGTGCCGCTGGGCGTGAGACCGATGAAATTGGAGCAATTAAGATCGGGTTCAAGTCGAGGCACGTCTTCTGGGCTAGGGACAGCGCTGTCCCTAGCGGGCGTATTCCCCCTGCTAGCGACCAATAGGCCAGGCAACGCCCGCTCCCAATCGAGCAACCCCAGATAGCGCTGCTGGGCATCAACCACGACCGGCGTGGCGTTGGCATACTGCGCTTCTAGCCAGATTGCCGCTGGTTGGTCTACAGCAATTAGGCGAACAGGCTGGATCCAGTTAGGATAGTCGGCCAGGATCGGCAGCGGCCCCTGGCTGGGGGCGGTAGCCTCAGAAGACGCAGCTACCGGATCATCGTGGGGTCCAAACCCAGCGGGGTTGACCAGCAGATGCCCCAGCAGCTGGCTGGCACGGATCAGCCCTATTGGCTGCTTCTCGTCGGTCAGAACTACGGCGCAGTCATGGGCACCCCTTCCTAGCACTTCGGCTATTAGCAGTAGAGGATCGTTTTGGCTAAAACCTGGAGTCTGAATCAGAAATCTAGATAGGAGGGGCAGGGCCATAGGCCACCTTTGAAAGGGTCGCAGCGACCGGAGCAAGCAGGGTTATAGTCTTTGACCTGAGCAGACTGGGTAGCAATCTCCAGCTGGAAAATTCTGATACGTCTATGCTAAACGCCTAAGACCTACGGCCTAGAAATATCAAATCTTCTTTTCAAACAGGCAAGTGACGCTAGTAATGTCTTTAGCGGTGCCTTTGCGCTTGTCAGTTGCCATCCCTGCCTTTCACAATAAGGACTATTGCAGAAAGTGCAGCGTTAGAGTTGCTACCGGTTTACTGGTGAGAGAGTTCTCTATTCTCTCGTCCCTGGGGCTAAAGCAAGCTCAGCTAAGCGGTCGAATGCAAACGGAGCCTAGGGCGCCGTGCGCGTTTTGGACAGGGTTGCTGAGAAGCACGACCGCGAGCCTGCTCTGCTGAAATTAGCGACAGAACCAAATTTGCTCTAAAGCATGCGTAGGCTACATACCCCCTTTACAATCTATTAGGATATGAAATTTATTTAAAGGACTTCCTTTAATTTACGGTGTTTTCCTCAACTACCCTTGAGATTGATTCAACGCTTTGCCCTCCAACCTGCTGATCAATATCTATATTGCTTCTGCTAACGTACGCCAGCTGCTAGAGCCGAGGCTTGAGAAGGGCGCCTTTGTTCCGCGTTGGAATACCAGTGAGCAAGAGTTTCTAAGCTGGACGGGCGAAAATCGACACCGCACTGACTGCCTCATTCTTCAGAGCGATCGCACTTTGCCCATTCTCAACCAGCTCAAGCGGCGGGGCATTTTGCTGCCTACGATTGTCATCAGTGCATCTCCTCAACACTCAGAGCTAGAGCCATCAGCCCCGGAAGCAGCCTCCTTAGATCTAGCCGAAGATCTAGCTGACCCTCGTCCATTGAGTCTCGATTCGGCAGTCTCTGGGTCGCTAGACCCTCAGCTGAGCTCTCAGCCTGAGGCCACCGAGATCCCTCCTAGCAGCTTACGCGAGCAGTGTACGCAGGCGGCGGTTGACTACCATCCCGGCACCGCCTGTTTGGAGCTCGGCGACCTTGCTCAACTCGAGCGCTATATTCACCAAGCCATTGATCAGTTTCTCAAGCTACCTGCCGCTACTCCTGTCAGCGACACGACTGTTTCTTCAGAAGATGCCCAGCACTTTGTGCTGAGTTTGCAGCAGCAGCGACTGACCGAAAAGCTAAAAGAGCGGCTGGGCTACCTAGGGGTCTACTACAAGCGCAACCCAGAGCATTTTTTGCGCAACCTGAGCCTGGCTGAGCGGCAGGAGTTTCTCCAGAAGCTGCGAGATGACTACCGGAACATCGTCCTCAGCTACTTCTCTAGCGGATCTACGCTCAACCAGACCATCGATGACTTTGTAAACATTGCTTTCTTTGCAGATGTCTCGGTGTCCCAAATTGTTGAAATTCACATGGAGCTCATGGATGATTTTGGGACTCAGCTCAAACTAGAAGGGCGTAGCGAAGAAATTTTGCTGGACTACCGCCTGACCTTAATCGACGTCATCGCTCACCTGTGCGAGATGTACCGGCGCTCAATTCCTAGAGAACTTTAGCAATTCCTAGCTCTTCAGCTTCTCCAGCTCCATGAGCCGGGCGAGATCTTAAGGCTCAGCAGCGCCCCTTACAATCAACTCTGGTGCTCCCTATTTTGCGGTTGCCCACTTCTGTTTGCTTTTCCTTGCCCGAGGTTTCCTATAGCCATGAGCTCAGTCAAAAAAACCTATATTCTCAAGCTCTACGTGGCGGGCAACACGCCCAACTCCATCCGGGCGCTCAAAACGCTCAACAATATTTTGGAGCAGGAGTTTCAAGGCGTGTACGCCCTCAAAGTAATTGATGTCCTAAAAAATCCCCAGCTGGCTGAGGAGGACAAAATCCTAGCGACCCCCACCCTTTCTAAGATCCTGCCCCCTCCAGTGCGAAAAATTATTGGGGACTTATC
>DATNQE010000729.1:0-2052 GCA_036702895.1 Trichocoleus sp.
TTCAAACGATTTCTGTTGGAATTAGTTCAGCGGCAAAATCAACTTGCAGGTTAGAAGCAGCCAGCTTTTTCATTAGCCATAGGAAGCGCAAAAAGGCTTTCACAATCAGACCTAAGGCGGACTAGAATGCCCCATGAAAGATTGATAATAGTCTCGCTAAATAGTGACAAGATAACCACTAGATAGAATTAATACTCATCAGGTGCCTCCATGAGTGCTCCCCCCAAACCCGAGTTCACTCAGTATGTTCAGCTTGTTCATCAGCGCACTGAGGCCCTTTATCAACAGGCCCGTGAAGCGCCCTGGAGGCAACCCGAGCTGGTTCTTCGCTGCCTAGAGGAGCTGCATGTGGCCTTGGAGGAGCTGCATGTCGCTGAGGAAGAACTACGGCAGCAAAATGAACAGCTTATCCGCTCTCAGCAGGCGCTAGAAACCCGACAGCGACAGTACCAGGAGCTGTTTGAGTTTGCCCCTGATGGCTACATCGTCACCGACTCCTACGGAACGATGCAGGAGGTCAATCGAGTCGCGGCAGTACTCCTCAATCGGGCGCCCAAGAATCTCATCGGCAAACCGCTATCGGCCTTCGTTCCCCTAGATCAGCGGCCTTCTTTTCGGGCAGTACTCAATCAACTGCCCACGATTCACCGGGTGCAGGATTGGGAGATTTCCCTGCTGCGTCAGGGCAGCGGTACTTTTGAGGCTGCCCTCACAGTGGAGTCAATTCAGGACGATGGGCAGGCGGTCGGGCTGCGCTGGTTGATTCGCGACGCAACTACGCGCAAACGGGCCGAGGCCCAACTGCGGCAAATCCAGCTCCAAAATTTAGAGCTGCTAGAGGCCGATCGCCTCAAGAACATGTTTCTTGCCACCATTTCCCACGAGTTGCGCACTCCGCTCAACGCCATCTTGGGCTTCTCTTACCTGCTGCAGCGCCGCCTCAATCAATGCGATTGGCAGGGGTCGGAGATGGTTGAGCGCATTGTGGAGAATGGTCAGCACCTGCTGGAGCTAATCGAGCAAATGCTGGACTTTTCTAAACTCAAGGCCCAAGGCCCAGAGCTTCAGCTAGAAACGTTCGATTTAGTAGACCTCGCCAGGCTTACCGTAGAGGATCTGCGCCCCCTAGCCGAGCGAAAGTCCCTGACCCTAGAGCTGGAGGAATACCCTACCGCGCTGCACGTGGATAACGACCGGCTGCGGATGCGTCAGATCTTGACCAATCTCATCACTAACGGCATTAAGTTCACTGAGCGTGGCAGCGTAATAGTGCAGATTTGGGAGCTGCCAGAGGGGCAGGTCGCCCTGCTGGTGCGAGACACCGGGATTGGCATCAGCGCCGCCGACAGGGATCATATCTTTCGAGAGTTTTGGCAGGTAAACCAGGGCACAACCCGTCAAGCTGGCGGTACTGGGTTAGGTTTGGCCATTGTACAGACCCTGGTACGGTCAATGGGCGGCAGCATTGGTGTTGAGAGCCGGCCTCATCAGGGATCGACTTTTCGGGTAGAGCTGCCCCGGCGAGTTCGTCGACGGCATGCTGACAGCCAGCTCTCGAACAATTAATCGATTGGCAGCGACCCAAACGCCCTAGGTAGGTTGAGCTCTAGCTAAAGCCCAACTAAAGCGCCCAAGCCCCACACCTTAGCTGATAGTTAGGAGCTGACGGGGAGCCCGGAAAGTTTATCTACGTGGTCTCCCTACAGGAGCTACCTATGGCAGAGGCGGAGTGCCGGGCTGGAGCGATAGCATTGAGTTAAGGGAGTTTGAGGGATGTTTACAGGGGTAGCCCAAGCGCCGTAATGGCTCAACCATGTCCTGCCATCATTACTATTGGGGCTTCTGCCGGAGGGGTAGAGGCTCTGTCGCAGCTCGTTGAGCAGCTGCCGCCAGGTTTGCCTGCGGCGGTGTTAGTGGCAATTCACTTTCCTGCCAACAGCACTAGTCTGCTGCCCAAAATTCTGAATCAACTGGGAACGCTACCGGCTCGACATCCTCAGGATGGGGAGTGTATTAAACCTGGGCAAATTTATGCGGCTCTGCCTGACCACC
>DATNQE010000731.1:0-11579 GCA_036702895.1 Trichocoleus sp.
CCACCGGAGCGGCCGTCGAAACATCCGAAACCGTCACCCTGCCCCGTACGGAGGAGCAGCTTTACCTGCGCAGCGTTAAGCTGCCTCTGTATGACAGCCAGGGCAACCCCTCCTACCTGCTGGGCATCTCTGAAGACTTCACAGAGCGGCAGCAGCGGGAAGAGGCGCTGCGGCTGATTGTAGAAGGCACCGCCTCTAGTACAGGAGCCGAGTTTTTCTGCACCTGCGTCCGCTATCTGGCTCAGGTGCTGCGAGTGCGCTACGCCTTTATCGCGCAGTTTGAGGGGCCTGGCCACGCCCGCACTTTGGCCTACTGGGCCGATGGGGCCATCGCCGAAAACTTTGAGTACTCGGTAGACGGTACTCCCTGCGCTGAGATGGTGCCGGGTCAGCTCATTAGCTATCCCAGCGGGGTTAAGAAGCACTTCCCCAACTCTCCTCGGCTGCAGGCGATGACCGCAGAGAGCTACTTAGGTACACCCCTGCTCAATGCTGCTGGCCGCATCATCGGGCACTTAGTGGTGCTAGATGACCGGCCTATGGCCGACGACTCGGGTCGCGAGTTCATCTTGCGAATCTTTGCGGCTCGGGCCGGGGCAGAGCTGAAGCGACTGCAGGCTGAACAGGAGCTGCGGCAGAGCGAGGAGCGCTTTAGAACCCTGATTGCCAATCTGCCTGGGGTAGTCTATCGCTGCACTGACGAGCAGAGCTGTCGAATGACGTTCTTAAGTGAGGCCTTTGAGTCGATTACGGGCTACCCGGTTGCTGATTTTATCGACAGTCGGGTTCACACCATTAACGATATTTCCCTCGGTGACAGGACAGCTGCCCGTGCCACCATTCGCACCGCCCTCGATCAGCGCCAGCCCTACATCCTGGAATACCCCATTCGTCACGCCGACGGTCGGGTGCGCTGGCTCTACGAAAAGGGACAGGGCGTTTTCGATGCTGAGAATCGGCTGCTGTGGCTCGACGGCGTCATGTTCGACATTAGCGATCGCAAACAGTTCGAAACCCTGATCGACACCCAAAACCGAGTGCTAGAGCAGATCGCCTCTGGAGCGCCTCTGTCCCAAACCCTGACCCTGCTGGTTGAAACCTTTGAAGCCTTGGCCCGCTGCAAAGCTGGGTCTATTTTGTTTTTAGATGCCGAAGGCAAGCGCCTGTACCACGGCGTTGCGCCCCGCCTGCCCGTTGGCTACCAGCAGGCGGTCGATGGCCTAGAGATTGGCCCCTCGGTCGGCAGCTGCGGCACGGCTGCTTATCGCAAAGCGCCCGTCATTGTCAGCGACATCATGACCGATCCGCTGTGGGAGGGGGGGCGAGAGCTCGCTAAACTCTACGGTCTGCGCAGCTGCTGGTCGGTCCCTATGAGCAGCTCCCAGGGTCAGATCTTGGGTACCTTTGCCCTCTACTACGACCAGCCCCACAGCCCCACCGACGAGGACTGGCAGCTTCTAGAAACGGCCGCGCACTTAGCCGGTATTGCTATTGAGCGCAAGCGTACTGAGGAGGAGCTCTACCGCGCTAAAGAGGCCGCAGAAGCGGCCAACCGAGCCAAGAGCCAGTTTCTGGCCAACATGAGCCACGAACTGCGCACCCCCATGAATGCTATCTTGGGCTTCACCCAGCTGATGGCTCGGGATAACACGCTCTCAAACCGCCAGCGGGAGTCTTTGGGGGTGATCAACCAGAGCGGTGAACACCTGCTCAGCCTGATCAACGATGTGCTGGAGATGTCCAAAATCGAGGCGGGCCGGGTCGTGCTAAATCTAGCTCCCTTTGACCTCTATAACCTGCTGCAGAGCCTGCGAGAGCTGGTGCAGGGGCGGGCCCAGGCCAAGCACTTAGCGCTCCAGTTTGAAATTAGCCCTCAGGTGCCTCGCTACATCGTTGGTGATGAGGGCAAGCTGCGCCAGGTGCTGATTAACCTGCTGGGCAACGCCATCAAATTTACCAATTTGGGCACAGTAACGCTGGTGGTTTGCCCAGAGCCTATTACGCCAGCCCTTGAGCCTTTTCAAGAGACCCCTTTACTGCGATTTGAAGTCTCCGATACGGGGCCGGGGATTGCGCCAGAGGTACTGCCTATCCTCTTCCAGCCTTTCGTGCAGGCTCGTAACCACGTTCCCGGCGAGGGGGGCACTGGCCTGGGGCTAGCCATTACTCGTCAGTTTGTGCAGCTCATGGGAGGCACGATTGACGTAGAGACCGAGCTGGGCTGCGGCACAACCTTTCGCTTCGCCCTTGACGTCACCCTGGCTAATCCCGCTCAAATTCAGGCGACCACCCGCAGCCGAACCGTACGCCAGCTAGCGGCCAACCAGCCGCCCTACCGGGTTTTGGTGGTAGACGACCGGGCAGAGAACCGCGAACCGCTGCGGCAGCTGCTGCAGTCTGTTGGCTTTGCCACCCGCACGGCTATAAATGGGGTTGAGGCGGTGGCCCAATGGCAGTCGTGGCGGCCTCACTTGATCTGGATGGATATGCGAATGCCCACGTTAGACGGCTATGCCGCTACCCGCCGCATTCGGCTGTTGGAGCAGCAGATGGGCTCAGTAGTGCGCTGTAAAATCCTGGCGATCACCGCTAGCGCCTTTGACGACCAGCGTGACGAAGTGTTTGCCTGTGGCTGTGATGATTTTGTTCACAAGCCCTTCCAGGTGGCCGTCATCTTTGACAAGATGGCGGAACACATTGGTGTGCAGTATCTCTATGCCGACGAGGACGGCAGCCCAAGAGCGGCGCCCCTACCTCTCAAGTCGCTGCAGCCCGACGATCTCAAGGCGATGCCGCCGGTGTGGCGGCAGGATCTGTGCCAGGCAGCTATTCAAGCCGATGCCGATTGGCTGAGAGCGTTGGTGGACCAGGTGCCTGCCGGATCCGCTGACTTGGCCCAGCAGCTCATGCAGCTGGTGAACCAGTTTGATTTCGATGCCATTGTGGAGCTCACGGAGGGCCCTAGCGATGACTGAGCCTCTGCCCCAGCCCTATCGGGCCGATATCCTGGCGATCGACGATACCCCAGAGAACCTGCAGCTGCTCTCTCAACTGCTGGCCGATCGCAACTATAAGGTGCGCAGCGTCACCAAGGGCACCACGGCGCTACGGGCAGCTCAGGCGGCGCCGCCAGATCTCATTCTGCTCGATGTCAACATGCCGCAAATGAACGGTTATGAGGTGTGTCAGCAGCTCAAGGCAGATGAGCGCACTCGCGAAATTCCGGTGATTTTTGTCAGCGCCCTGGGAGAAACGCTAGATAAGGTAAAGGCGTTTCAGGTGGGCGGGGTCGATTACGTCACCAAACCGTTTCAGGTGGAGGAGGTGCTGGCTCGCATTGAGACTCACCTGCAGCTGCGATCGCTCCAGCACCAGCTGCAGCAGCAAAATGCCCAGCTGCAGCAGGAGATTTGCGATCGCAAGCGGGCCGAAGAGAAATTTGCCAAGGCCTTTCGCGCTAGCCCAAGTCCAATAACGCTGACCAGCCTGACCGACGGCCAGTTCCTGGAGGTTAACCCCAGCTTCTTGCGCCTCAGCGGCTATAGCCGAGAGGAGGTCATCGGCCAGCGGCCAGCGGATTTGCATCTGGGCCCAGACGTTGCCAGTTCAGAAGGCATGGCTGAGCTAACGGCGGCAGGCGTGCTGCACAATCGTGAGGTAGAACTGCGCACTAAGTCAGGCGAGAAGCGTACCCTGCTGCTTTCGGTAGAGATGGTTGACATTGCGGGTCGGCCCTGCGCGCTGTCGGTCGCTAACGACATCACTGAGCGCAAGCGGCTGGAAAACGAGTTTATCTCCCTGGTGAGCCATGAGCTGCGCACCCCCATAAACTCTGTGATTGGGGCGCTCGACCTGCTAGGGACAGGGCAGCTAGGGGCCTTAACTGAAAAAGGGCAGCACGTCGTTGAAATCGCTATCGCCAATGCCGAGCGCCTGATCCGCCTGGTGAACGATATTTTGGACCTGGAGCGGATGAAATCAGGCCAGCTGATTCTGCAAAAGAAACGGTGCGGCATTAGCGACCTGATGCACCAGGCGCAGGAATCGATGCAGGGGTTGGCTGCCCAAGCCCAGGTCGAGATTTTAGTTGAGCCGGTGGCCGCAACGGTCTGGGTGGATTGCGATCGCATCTTCCAACTGCTCACCAACCTACTGAGCAACGCCGTCAAGTTCTCCCATCCCCGGGGACGTATTTGGTTGACCGCCCACACCCTTGACTCAGAACTTCGCATTCACGTGAGAGACGAAGGCCGGGGCATCCCTGCCGACAAGCTGCACCTAATTTTTGAGCGCTTTCAGCAGGTCGATGCCTCTGATGCCCGCCAGCGCGGCGGCACCGGGTTGGGCCTAGCTATTTGCCGTCAAATTGTTGAGCAGCACGGTGGCCGCATTTGGGCCGAGAGCACCCTCGGCCAGGGCAGCACCTTCTGCGCCACCCTGCCCCTTCAACCGCCCGTCGCCGTCCCACCAGATTCACCCCAGTGAGGCCACGCCCCAACCTCTTCCCTACGCTCTACGCCTATTCCCATACCCCTACATCCCTATGACCAAGTGCATCCTAATCGTGGACGATGAGGAAGACATCCGCTCCATTACCAAGCTTGCCTTAGAGATGGGCACCGACTGGACTGTTCTGACCGCCAGCTCTGGTCAAGAAGCTCTGGCCATTGCCGCTGCCCATCAGCCCGACACCATCCTGCTCGACATGATGATGCCGGATATGGACGGACGCGCTACGCTCAGGCAGCTCAAAGCCGACAGCAGCACACGGCCTATTCCTGTCATTATGGTGACGGCCAAAGCCCAATCCGCTAAACTCGGCAGCTTCGAAGATTTAGACGTGGCAGCCGTGCTGCCCAAACCCTTTCGCCCCCTCAAGTTGGCAGCCGAAATCACTGCAATTTTGGGGTGGGCTTAAACGGCCAATTCGGTTCTCCAGCTACGCTAAAAGCTGTCTGCAGAATGCAGCCTTGAAGCGCACCGCTACAACTGCAGCCATCGCAGCCATAGTTTGGTACGGCCTCACCGCATGAAACGATTCCGCTTTCCCATTCCGGCTCGACTGCTCCTGATTGGGCTGCCGCTGACCGGAGTTGCCCTCACGACAGACTGGCGATTTTTCGGCCGAGTTCTCACCTACCCAGACGCTGAAATTACCGCGACTGACTGGTATCAGCCCCAAGCTTCGGTGCAGGGGCAGCCTGGACCACCGCTGCCGCTAGCCACCGAGCCGACCCTACCGGAAGACGTCCTTCAGCAAGCAAGCGCCTATGCTGAGTCTCACAGCTCGTCAGCATTGATTGTGCTGCACCGCGGCGGCGTGGTGCTTGAGCAGTACTGGCAGGGGTACTCCCCGACAGCCCGGTCCAACTCCATGTCTATGTCTAAGAGCCTTTTGGGCCTGCTGATTGGCGTTGCCATTGATGAAGGCCATATTCGATCCGTGCAGGACCCGGTTTCGGCCTATCTTCCTGAATGGGCGAACGACAGCCGTGGAGAGCTAACAATCGAAGATTTGCTCTATATGCACTCCGGTCTCAGGAACGAAAAACGTACTGATACTCCCTTTTCGGACCTGGTGCAGCTCTACCTAAGCTCAGACGTAGAGAAAACGGCGTTGTCTATTCCCCAGCTTGCGCCCCCTGGGGAGCGCTACGACTACAACAACGTCAATTCTCAGATTCTGGCGCTTGTGCTGGAGCGAGCCACCGGCGAAAAATATGCAGACTACCTCTCCAACCGTCTTTGGCAGCCTCTACAGGCCGCTGACGGCTTCGTTTGGCTAGATCGTCCCGGTGGCCAAGCCAAACCCTTTTGCTGCTTCTTTGCTACAGCTCCCGACTGGGCACGGTTGGGCCAGCTGCTGCTAAATCGGGGCAAAGTTGGGCAGCGCCAAGTGGTGCCTGCGGCTTGGATTGATCAGATGCTGACGGCTTCTCCCATTGAGCCGACCTATGGCTACCACATCTGGATCAAGGCCCGCACGGATGACTATCCCAACGTCGATCGGGCCTCTTCTGAACCGTTCTTGGCTGCCGACACGTTTTACTTAGATGGCAGAGGTCAGCAGCGGGTCTACGTCATTCCATCCCAGGAGTTAGTGATCGTACGCATTGGCGAAAATCCTGCTGCCTGGGACGACGCTGTGCTTCCTAATATTCTGGTCAGCAGCTTGAGGCCTGCAGCACGCCCATAGCAAAATCGCTGCCCCAGAGGGCAGCGATGATGAAAATTGTTAAAGGCAATGCCTAATCTAGGTAGCCCATCAGTAGAAAGGGAGGCGGATCGACAACATCGTTGGGGGCGATGGGGCGGTTGCCGGGCAGCAGGTGTCCGTTGTCAGTAGGGAAGTGGCTAACTTCAATGGGGCGATGGCCAGGCAAAATATCGGTGTTGGCGATTTCAAAAGTATCGGCCATGATTGGGCGACGACCAGCGGAATCTAGTGTCGCAACGACTTCAAAATCGCTGACTTGGATCGGACGATGGTTGGGAAGATAGTCAGTCTGAATTAAGCGAACGTTGTTGGCTAGAACGATGATATTATCTTCAGCCCGAGCTTTGACTAAGCCGCTATCCTTATTAGATTGGCGCTTTGACCGGCTGATAGCCTTAGCTTCTGGCTGTTCAGGAGTATCAGAGTCTGCGTTACTGGTGCCGTTGGTGGTGGTCATGCTTAAATCCCTCTCACTGCTTGCTGTAGTGGCCAGTAAAGGCACTGGCACTGGTGTAAATCGGGGTTATTTAGGGTTTTCTGAAGGTGTCTACCAGGGGCACTGACCGGTAGGGCTTGCCAGAGTGGCGAACCCCGCAGAAGCGTGCCAGACACGCACAACGGTACAAAAGTTTAATGTTTAAGTAATTATTATACTTGGGCGGCTGCATCATTTAGTTTATGAAAGTTTATTGCTCTCATAACTCCTGTCTACCAATCCTGCGCAAGGCTCTTCTGTCAATGCTCCTGGCAGGTAGGCCCTAGCGAAAACCTGCGCAGTATAGTGGCCAGAGGAGCTGCCTCAACAGTATGCGAGATTTTCAGAAGCTCGGGTTGCCTCACCCACGATGGGTGGGACAGTACGGTCGGCCCTACTCCACATTCAAGGGATTCGTCTATACTGATACGTAGTGCTTCAGCACTGTTCATAAGGGGCTGTAACGGTTTCGACGTTTTGACGAAAGTCATTCTGTGATTCAGGCCGAGAGGGAGTCTACTCTCGTAAATCCAGGCTCAACAAAAAAGTAAATGCGAACAACATCGTTCCTTTCGCTCGTAAAGCAGCTCCCGTAGCCGCTTAATTTAAAAAATTAACGAGCGTCCACAGTCTGACTCCGTTAAGGGCTGTGGACCAACCCCAACGGATGCTCCCTCTGGTTTTCTCTGGTTAACCAGTGGGCTAAGACTTAATCAGAGACTCTTGTCGCTAGGAATAATTAGCGAACCCCGCCTTGAGGGTTAGATAGGCTAAGCCTGTGAATGAGTGGGATGTTAATACTCAGAGCGGACACGGGTTCGACTCCCGTCAGCTCCATTTTCATCAAATCCTTTTGATCCTCCGTTGATCATTAAGTATCTTTCCATCTGGGGCTGACTCTGTCAGTTCCGGATTTTGCCTTGCGTATACTGAGGTTACCTTTGGGTACTCTAAATTTATGCACTAAGTTAGTTGCTTAATTAGCGTACTTGGTGCATGCCCCACACACGTTTACCTCAGAAGCGACAAATGCAGTTTCCTATTTGGCAGTATCTCAATCAACCAGTTTTCAGCCGCAATTATAGAACCCTCTTCAATCCCAGACGGTTCTGGCAAGCTCAGCAGCTTCACTATTTAGAGCGTTGCTGGACTAAGGAATACCGTCCAGAAGAGCATCTCAACTCCTGAGCTCGCTTCTCAATGGGGCTCTTTTGTTCCTAAATCCTGACAGTTTAGATGGACATTCTTCATCGACTGCTAAAGGTTTGCATAACAAATGTCAAGCCCCATTGCTGCCCCAAATGGCGAAAAAATACGGTTTCTTTAGGAATAGAGACTAGAGTTCTTGAGAACTCGTTCAAATCCTTAAAAAGCTGACTGAGCAGCAACCGGAAAGACTTAAAAAATTGACTAAATAACCTGCATTAAATTCAAAAACTGTTTAAGATGAACAGTTTTTAGAAATATAGCTCTGGCCAGGTCGCTTAGGACGAGAGCTGTTAGTAATAGCCACGTCTGGGACGGCGACCTGACGCGCAATCGCCTTACGACTATTTCTGGTGGAATGTCCTAATCAAATTGGCGATTGCTATAGTTTTTACGATTAGCTACTCCTGCCTTTAGGTTTAAGGCGTAGTCCCTGCTTTTGAATTGGCGGTTGCTAAGTTTTCTACCGTAGTTTTCCAGTCGGTCAGTAGGGGAGGCTGCCACAGCCAGTTGCGGCTAAGCTGGTTGGTGCTTAGCGCTGCTGGGTTTTCATTGGCCACCGATTCATACTGTTCAGCGGCCTGGCTCTGGAGCTGGGCTTTTTCGTTGGGGTCAGCGGCAATCTGGCTGAGCCGGTCGTAGGTCATCGCCAGGCCAACTCGAGCGTTTAGGGCCTGCGGATTTGCGATCGCATCCTGGCCCGGCTCCCCGTCGCGCACCTGCTGTCGGTCGAGGACGAGGGCGCGGTTCCAGGCCTCAATAGCCTCCTGGAAGTCACTTAGGCTGTAGTGGGCAAAGCCGAGGGCGATCCAGGCCTCTACAAATCTCGGGTTGGCGTCGACTGCCCGCTGCCAGGCCCGCCGCACGTCCTCCAGGCTGGTGGTGTCGCTGCCCTGGGCAAGCTGCTGCCATCCCATGCGGCCAGTAATGTACGACAGCTCAGCGCTTTCTAGCTGGGTCGGCGAGGCGTTGTCGAGCACCACCTGGACGCTCTGGAAGTCGCCGTTGTCCAGCAGACGCTCTAGCAGATTGCGGGCAACGTCAAGATTGTTGGTGGTTACGGCCTGAATGGCTCCGGTTATGAGAGAGCCTGCTGGAACGCTGCCGTTTTCGGCACCTGTGGCAGGATCGGCGGAGTTAACCGCGACGAAGCCAGGCCGGTTCTCGGAGGCGACAAAGAGGGCCAAGAGCGCTGCTGCGATCGCGCCTGCTAGCCCCAAGCCTGCCCAGACCAGCCAGGAGGGGGAAGGCCAGTGGAGCTGGCGCTCAGATTTTAGGCCGCTGGCGCCGTCAGCATATCGGCTGGTCAAGCCAATAGGATTTTGCAGAGCGCTGTCTAATGAGGTGTTTGCACTCGTCGCAGGAGCCCTTTCTGGGTCGCCTTCTGCCTGGTTCTCTACAACCCGGCCAGTGTTGCGTTCTAAGGGCAGTGCGGCCTGCGCTGGCAGGCTGTCCTGCAGCCGCAAGGGGGGAGTCTCTTGGTCGGGCAGAAGGCTTTCTGCTTTAGGTGCCTCTAGAGGACTTTCGTAGGGAATTGGGGCACCAGAGAGCTGCTGAATCAGATCGGTAACAATAGCCGCATCTTCCTCGTAGCTCGGGCCTTCGTCCCTGTGAAGGGTGCCAATCAGATCGCTCAGGTCAGCCTCAGCCGCTATGACCTCGGTGATATTGTCCTCTAAGGTCTCCTCCAGTTCCCTGTGGGCAGGAGCAATCTCTTCCAGCAGATCCTGTAGGGAGGCCTCCGCGCTCGTTGGCGCTCTCAACCGGCTGGCCCCCTCGTCACGGCTAGCGCCGTTTAACAGCCAGCTGTTGAGGGCGTCGGGGGTAACTGCCTCGGGCCAGCTCTCGTGCGAGTGGTCTCCTGTAAATAAGTAACCGTCGAACTCAGGGTGCAGGTACAGGATCGGCAGCATCCAGTAGCTTTGGTCGGAGCCGTAGGTTGAGATGAGTCCCTGGCGGGTGCGGCTCAAGCTCAGGTCAATGGCATAACCCTGTTTGAAGTTGCGGTAGAGCAGCTGGGTGAAGGTGATCGCCACATTGTCGGGAATGCGCTCGGCCATGGCAATCACGCCGGGAACCCCCCGATTGACCAGAGCCTGCACCAGATTTTGCTCTCGCCAACCGGCTTCGGCATCATCGGTTGCGGTGTAGGCGCCCCGGCAGGAGTTAAAGACCGCCAGCCGAATGCCGTTGTTAACCAGTAGCCCGGCCAAATCTTCGCCGCTGAGCCGTTCGGTTAGCCCGGTTTGGCGGCTAACCAGATACAGATCGCCGCCTGTTTCGCTGATGTCGCTGTGGCCTGCATAGTGCAGCACCTGGTACTGCCCCTGCTCCAGAGCCTGTACTAGCTCGGCCCGGCCTGGCTGCTCCAGGATGACCAGCTGAATATCGAGCGATCGCACGCCGTCTGCTTCGCTTCCCGCTGGGCGGGCATCCACCGCGTGCAGCTCGTCCTTGAGCTGCTGCACTTCCTGGCGCAGCGCCAGCCGCTCCTGGTCATCGGGGGCCGAGACCACCATCAGCACCTGCAGCGCTTGCCCCTCGGTGGGCAGGGTCGGCATAGCGGCAATGTCGGTCAGCCCTGAGGTGACGTAGTAGCGGGCAAAGACAATATCTGTGCCGGTCGCCAGTGGCCGCTCGTCGCCATAGAGCACCTCCCAGGGCAGGCGCTGCAGCCGGCTATCCTTAAAGCCCAGGCGCAGCCGCAGCACTTGCCGCCGGTTCTGGGCTACGCCTTGGGCAGCTAGCCAGCTGTCTCGAATTCTGCCCTGAAAGAGGGCGCTGTAGAGGGTCTGGCCCAGCGCCATTAGCTGGCTTGTTTCGGCTGGCGAGCCGCTGGTCCCTGCATTTACGGATGCTCGACTGCTGCCCAAACCGCCTTCCTGCAGCAGGCTCATCAGCGGGTCGTGAGCCTGAGCGTCGCTTTGCTGCAGCCACTCCTCCACTGGCCAGGTGACCTGCTCCTCCGCGAGGGGAACGCCTGGGGCGACTTCTTCGGTGCGCACCAGGTAGCGATCTTGTCCGAGGGGGGTGATGGATAGATGAAATTCCTGGGTCACGGCGGTTGACTCTACAAGACCGAGCGTAAAGAAGATGCGATCGCAACAAGCCGGGGGCAATAAACTGGCGCGAAACTCAGCTCAGACGTCAATTTCCAGAGTTATCCTTTTTCAGCGCAAATCATTGCTTTCCGGAGGCGTTAAGCCATCTTGATCTTAGTCCCGGAATTCGCTACTCGCTTAGCCTTATTTGGATGGGCCATCCTGGTGACCGCCCTGAAGGTAGTTTATTAATAAAACCCCGACAAAGAATTAAACTGTGCAGCGGGAGGGGTAGCCTGCATTAGGGGAATTGCTGCTAACCCTGCAGCTTGCAGCAGGCTGGGGAAACAGAAGACGCATTGCCCAGGAAAAAACGCTGGAGGGAAAACGCTATGCCCAAAGGGACACTGGTAGCGGCAACTCGGTGGCTGCAGGCTAGTCGGTCTGCCCTGACGTTATCGCTTTCTGTAGTGGTGGCCCTAGTCGGAACTGGGCTCGGGACAAATGTTCCCAGTCGGGCAGACGTCGTCAGTGTTGGCTATGACAGTACTGATTTACCGACGCTATCAGAGGCTGATCAGGCTAAGATTGACGCGCTTCAGAATGTCGGTCTGCCTTTGGTTTTGAGCGATGTGAGCCC
>DATNQE010000798.1:0-5444 GCA_036702895.1 Trichocoleus sp.
CAGGACTGAACCCCGTTTGCCCATTCACCTGGTTGTCAAAGGTCCAGGCATTGAACTCATCTGAATAATCGTAGGAATAGGGGTACGCTTGTTTTGTATCAGAAATTACACTTTTTCAAAAGCTCTTTGGCTGCCTTTGCAAAACCCAACAAGGACAAGCTTTCTAAGCTCTCCACAAACTGGCAAATGGCTGAGCCAACTCTTAGAATTTAAGGTCTGATTTAGATCTGGTTTATATAAGGAGCTACAGAACCCGGCTAAAAGCAGGCAGCAGGTTCGTGATGGGTCAGATATACCTATATCGTGCTTCTTTCTTGTGAAGGTCCCAAAGCACTCTGCTCTAGCGCCAACCTCTGGAGTTAAGCCCTTTAAAGAACAGGCTTCAGCCCTGACAAATATTGCAGAAATTTGCGATATGTAACAATCCACTCATCTAGTTGGCCTCCTGGAGTGACCTATAGGGTTTGCGCCCAAGCCCCCGTGATAGACTGACTCCTGGTAAGTCAACGCCTGAGCCTTTTTGTCGGCCCCGCTGGCGCATTCTCATCAGTTGAATGGGCATTTGCTACCCAAGCATTTGCTAGATGGGCAGATTGACAGCCCCGACCGTCAACAGTGGATTGACTGTTTATCCGTCAGTCGTGAGTTCACTCGCTTACCGGATCAATTTAAGAAAAGAAACATTACTGTTTGCTGAACGAGAGTTGGGAGACTACATCAATGCGCGATGCCGTGACGACGCTCATCAGAACCTATGACAATACCGGGCGCTACCTGGATCGCAGCGCTCTAGAGTCTCTAAAGTCCTACTTTGATACTGGACTAGACCGGGTAAAGGCTGCCGCAGTCATCAGCGCCAACGCTGCCGAAATCGTTAAGGAATCTGGGGCCAAGCTGTTTGAGCAGGTACCTGAACTCATTCGTGCTGGCGGCAACGCCTACACCACCCGCCGCTACGCTGCCTGCCTGCGTGATATGGACTACTACCTGCGCTACGGCAGCTATGCCCTAGTCGCTGGAGATGTGGACGTTTTAGATGAGCGAGTGCTGACGGGCCTGCGGGAAACCTACAATTCCCTCGGCGTACCCATTGGCCCTACGGTCATCGGCATTCAGATCATGAAGGACATCGTCAAAGCAAAGGTCGAGGCGTCTGGCATTGCCGATGCTTCCTTTGTTGAGCAGCCCTTTGAGTACATGTGCCGGGAACTGGGCGAGAAGAGCCTGTAAGTCTGCGCTCGGCGCACTCAACTGTTATCAACTAGCTGGTGGGGCATCTCGTTCGAGGTGCCCCACTGATTTTTGGAGACTTGCTATGGATTTGCCTACGACCGACTCTCCTCTAGCTTTGGGCATCGACTTTGGCACATCCGGCGCTCGTGCCGCCGTGATTGACTCCACTCATCAGGTGCTTGCCGAAGCTCGCTGCACTTACCCAACGACTATCTCTGAGCAAATGGCGGCCGGCTGGCAGCAGACGCTGTTCGAGCTGCTGGAGCAGATTCCGGTGGAGCTGCGGGGGGACATTAGCGCGATCGCAATCGACGGCACCTCCTCCACCGTGCTGCTGTGTGATGCCCAGGGTCGTGTCCTCACACCCCCGCTGCTCTACAACGACGACCGGGGGCGATCGCAGCTAGATCGGGCCCGGCAGTTGGCCCCTGCTGGCCATACTGTCATTAGCGCCACCTCTAGCTTGGTCAAGCTGCTTTGGTGGCAGGAAAATTTGTCGCCGGAGCTCTGGCCAAAGGCCCGCTTCCTGCTGCACCAGGCCGATTGGTTGGCCTTCCTGCTGCATGGCAAGCTCGGCTTTAGCGACTATCACAACGCTCTCAAGCTGGGATACGACGTGGGCAGCTTGAGGTATCCTGACTGGCTGCTAAAAGCAGACCTGGCAGGCCTGCTGCCCGATGTGCAGGAGCCGGGGGCGGTCATTGGACCTATGGAAGGTGCGATCGCAGCCCAGTTCGGCTTTTCTCCTGGCTGCCAAATTTGCGCGGGCACAACCGACAGCATCGCGGCGTTTCTGGCCAGCGGTGCAGCTCACCCCGGAGATGGCGTCACCTCGCTGGGATCAACCCTGGTGCTTAAGCTGCTAAGCGACACCCGTGTAGACAATAGCCGCTACGGCATTTACAGTCACCGGCTAGGGCACCAGTGGCTCGTGGGAGGCGCATCTAATACAGGTGGGGCTGTTCTCAATCAGTTTTTTGCTGCGCCAGAACTGACTGAGCTCAGTACGCAAATCGACCCCACTGAGCCCAGCTTCCTGGATTACTATCCGTTACTCAAACCAGGGGAGCGGTTTCCAATTAACGATCCAGACTTGACCCCTCGCCTGGATCCCCGGCCAGAGCAGCCCGGCAAATTTCTACACGGCCTGCTGGAGAGCATGGCCCGCATCGAGCAGCAGGGCTACGGTCTGCTCCAAGAGCTAGGGGCTAGTCCTCTACAGCAAGTATTTACGGCTGGTGGGGGTGCTGCCAACCAAACCTGGAGCCAGATTCGCCAGCGCCACCTGCAGCGGCCTGTACACTCCGCCCGTCACCCAGAAGCAGCTGTAGGCGCAGCCCAACTTGCTCTGCGGGGTCTAAGGCAGGAAAAGATTTAGACCAATAAAAACTTCCGCCGGGAACCTGTCCCAACGGAAGTATTTAAAAGGCGCTCTGGGGAAACCTATTAACGGAATCCCAGAAAGGCTAACTTGAGGTCTACAAACCGAGTTGATCGCCCCGACGGTACTGCAGGTAAGCAGCAACAAACAGACCCGCTAGGGTAACAGGAATTAGACCCAACACAATCCCAGATAGTAAAGGCTCTACCACGCCAGTTCTCCTTGCTCTAAGTTGGCTGCTGTCAGATGGACTTCTATAAAATTGCCCGCCCGTGGGCGAGCGCTTACAAGAGGATTCAACAGCTACCGTTTGCACCGGGTTAAGCTGTTTCTCAGTTTTAGTGTAAGGTGAAACTGCTCTTTTTCGGCAGCTTCCGTTGTGAACTGGCAGCTTGAGTAAGGTGGAGATGCACGTCGTCTAGCTGAGAATCCTTAAGATTCTGTAGCATTTCGGCATGAAATTCTTTAAAATGCGTAATCATAACGAAACGTAACTCAGCGGCTTCAGATTTGACACAGGAGACGTTCAAGGAACAGCCTTCCGAACTTGTGGTGCTGCTGCAAAAAGCAGCCCGCTTTCTGGCAGTGATTTTTGCAGCCGTACTGATATCGATTGCTTCAATTCGCTATCTCGAAGCAGCAGACCCTTATATCCACCAAGTTCTGGCTCTGCAGGGAGACCACAGCCGAGGGGAAGCCATTTTTAGGATGAACTGCGCTGTTTGCCACGGCATCGAGGCCACTGGAGAAGTGGGGCCAAACCTGCGCGGTGTTTCTGACCACAAGAGCAAGGTCAGTCTGATCAAACAGGTCACGAGCGGTAAAACGCCGCCGATGCCGCAGTTTCAGCCCAACCCCCAAGATATGGCTGACCTGCTGGAGTATCTGGAAAGCCTCTGACAGGCATTGATCGGCTATTTTTCCAAAGCTTCTTCTGGAAATTATTTATTTCCAGTAACTATTCCCAAGTGCCCGCCTCACAGGTGAGGAGTTTATCAAGCACCGCTAGGGCTTCCTGGTTACCCTGCTGGCGGATCTTAGACTCTGTAGCCACATTTACCAGCTCCATTCGCAACCGATCTCCGTAGGCCTTTTGCACCTCGTCGCGGACATTGATTGGTTGCTGCCGTAGGTTCTGATTAAAAGACTGGGCAGGCGAAAACCCTAGCTCTTGAACTAAGGAGTCAATCACAAACCCCTGCTCTGGCCGAGCTAGCCGCCTCAGCTCAGTGAGGGGACGCGCCAGAATTTGCCGAACGCTTGTCTGGGAGGCCTGCCGCTGTAGCCAGGCTTCAACCGTGGAGATAGGCAAATCCGTAGTTTTGGCATCGACTTTAGAAAATGCGTGGGCTTCGGCGTAAGACACCTGGCCGTCCTGGTTGTAGTCCGCTGAGGGTGCAGGGTTGCCAATGCGATCGCGACCAATCAACCCCGCAAAAAAGCTAGAGCTGTAGTCCTCATAATCCGCTTCATTGACCAGAGGTGTACAGCCCACCGAAGGCTGGGTTTTAATCGTGGCAAAAAATCCGCAGCGTGTTTGAAGGGCTACCGGGTTCTCCGGGTTGCCGCCCTCATAGATGAGATTGGCAAACGATCCGGCGTAGCACTGCGCCATCATTGCCACAAATGGTTGATCGGCAGGCAGCGGCTCTAGAGCAGTGGCTAGCGCCTGAACCGACATCAATTGCTCGCCCCAGAGAATCAAAGCATTGTTATCAGCATTCTCTCGGTTAAGCGCGCCGTGCCCGGTGAAATAAAAAAATCTAGGACAGGGTTCCTCTGCCTGGGAGCGCTCTAGCCAGCCCAGCAGATTAGAGGGTGTTGCAGCCCCGCTCAGGTTGGGAATATCCGGCACCTTAAAGCGCTCCTGCCCCAGCGGATTGAGATACCGTACGGTTGCTTGCCCGTCTGCGCCATTGGCAAAGTAGACCGTAGCGGCGGCGGGGTCAAATCCTAGCCCGGCCAAAGTTCTTTGGAAGTAGCGGACATTTTTCTCTAAAGCAATCTCGTTATAGGAGGGAGCGCCACCCCCAGCTACAACGAGAAACCGAGTTATCGGAGTTACAAGGTTGGCCGAAGGCGGCTCATCGGATGGCAATTGGGCAGACAGTTCAGCTCTGGCCAGCAGCTGACCGATCGCAAAGCCGCACCCTGCAACTACAGCCAAGGCAGCAACCAGTTTTTTGAGGCTCATTCCCAAATGCATTCTGCCCCGCGCATGGGTGTTACAGATTGTGGTGACCCTAAAGGCCTTCGCACTTCCCTTAGAGCGTAAAAGGTCGCTCTAAAGCGCTTTACGCCCATGCCTAGACTCTAACGTAACTTCCTTGGGCAGCTTCAACCACGAGTTTTCCTGCTGCAGTTGCCTTAAATCCACATGCGTTAAAGCACCTATCTCACCATGACTGCGGCGAAATGTTGCAGAACTGATACAAGCGCTAATTTGGAGGGAACTTAGCGTCTCAGAGCGTAAACCTTTCCCTGCAGGAGGGGAAATAAACCTTAATTTATTTAGCAAACAGGAAATTTCTACGGATTGTTCAACCGAGTAAAGAGGGCGCCAAAACCTTCGGCTACAAACAAGTTCAGCCCTTAGGGCAGGCGATGTAAAACCAGGGCAATCCTGAGAATTATGAGAGTTACAAGGGGGTTGGCCTTTACAAAACTCCACGATTGGCCTTAATATTTAGTCACGCAGGTAAGTTCAACTCACCTGCCCTACCTTGAAAACTCATAAATACCAAGGAATTATCCATCATGACGACTACCCTACAGCGGCGCGAAAGCGCCAACGTGTGGGAGCAGTTTTGTCAGTGGGTGACCAGCACCG
>DATNQE010000829.1:0-2005 GCA_036702895.1 Trichocoleus sp.
GCGGCCTTACCATTTACTAACGCTGTCAGCCCGCAGCGAAGATGCTTTGAAAGTGCTGGCAGGCCGCTATGGGGCGACTGTGGCTGAGGCCAGTGAGACTGAGTTAGGGGATATTTGCCACACCGCGAATGTTGGCCGCATAGGGCTGAACCATCGGCTGGCAGTTTATGGTGACGCCTCAAAAAAGCTTGAACAAGCACTGATCGCGTTTGCCCAAGGACAGCACGCCGGGAAACAGTTGCTCGTAAGTTCGGCTCCGGCTGGGGCACCTCCAGTGGTGTGGCTGTTTACAGGACAGGGATCTCAGTATCCCGATATGGGGCGGCAGCTCTACGAGACACAGCCCGTATTCCGGCAAACTTTGGATCGATGTGCTGAGCTGCTAGCGCCCTATCTAGACGTACCGCTGCTCTCGCTGCTGTACCCCAATTCGGCGTCTAATTTGGCGGCAGATGACCGGCTGCACCAGACGGCCTACACTCAGCCTGCTTTGTTTGCCCTGGAGTACGCGCTGGCGATGCTCTGGCGATCGTGGGGAATAGAGCCTGCGGCCGTATTAGGCCACAGTGTGGGCGAGTATGTGGCGGCCTGCGTTGCGGGCGTCATGAGCCTGGAGGATGGGCTAAAGCTCATTGCCCGACGAGGACGGCTGATGCAGTCCCTGCCTGAGAATGGCACCATGGCCGCTGTCTTTGCCGATGAAGCAACGGTGGCTGAAGCGATCGCACCCTATGGCGAGACGGTTGCGATCGCAACCCTCAACGGCCCCCAAAATACCGTCATAGCCGGGCTAAAAACTTTTGTGGAGGAGGTACTAGAGGGGTTAGAGGCCAAGGGCGTTCGAGCTACCCGACTAACCGTTTCTCATGCTTTCCACTCGCCTTTAATGGACCCGATCCTGAATCTGTTTGAGCACACCGCTCGTCAGATTACCTTCAAGGCGCCGACCCTACCCTTTGTCTCAAACGTCACGGGGCAACTTTTTGCGCCGGGCCAAGTGCCCGATGCGGCCTATTGGCGGCAGCATGCTCGATCGGCTGTACGATTTGCTGAGGGGCTAGCAACTCTACAGGCTCAAGGCTACACTCATTTTCTTGAAATCGGCCCCCACCCAGTTCTATCGGGCATGGGTAAGCGCTGCTTTCCTGCAGACTCCGTAACGTGGCTACCCTCCTTACGCCAGGGTCAGGAAGATTGGCCTGTGATGCTGCAAAGCCTCAGTCAACTTTATTTAGACGGGGTCCCTGTCGATTGGGCTGCCTTCGATCGCCCCTACCGGCGGCGGCGCCGTTCCCTGCCGACCTACCCCTTTCAGCGGCAGCGCTACTGGATTGATCTGCCCACAGTTATCCCCCCGAGTTCTCAATCGATCCGAACTGCGCCAGAGGCTCTAGAAAACAGCGTCTATCAGCTTGCTTGGCACCCTCAGCCCGTTTCCCCGTTGCTGGACGAGGCCGGAGGGTTTCAGGAGCGGGGTATAACGCTGGTGTTTTCTGACAGTACCGGCTTGGGCGATGCTCTGACTGCCGAGATTCGGGCGAGCGGTAGCGAAGCCATTCAAGTTTTTGCAGGAGACGACTTTCGAGCTCTAGCTCCCAGCCAGTACCAGGTGAACCCCGAGCGCCAGGAGGATTTTCATCAGCTGATAGAGGCGCTGGAAAGCTCAAATTCACAGGTTGGGCAGGTTCTGTACCTGTGGAGCTTGGATCAGCAGGGTACTGCTCAACCTAACTCTGGTGAAACGGCCTGTGCTGGTCTTTTGGCCTTGCTTAAAGCTGTGGTTAATGCTCCCTCCAAAGCGCTTCCCCAACTTTGGCTAGTCACCCAAGCGGCTCAATTTATCCCTGGTCAAACCCTCTCGCTCAACCCTCTACAGGCTGCTCTCTGGGGGATGGGGCGTACTCTGCGCTGGGAGCACCCTGAACTGTGGGGCGGTTTGATCGACGTTGATGCGCCTCCTAACCACAGGGAGGCCTTGGCGCAGGCTCTGCTAGCGCATATCAAA
>DATNQE010000831.1:0-2773 GCA_036702895.1 Trichocoleus sp.
CGTGGGGCTGTTCTCCCGCGACGTCGACGTCGACATGCAGGCCCGCAAGGTTATCGCCTACGCCGCCCTCCAAGACGGCACGCTCAACTCCGAAGACGTGCAGCGGGTGCTAGAGCGCAAGGCGCGCGTGCTGCACGAAGAGGGTCTACTAGATTACTTCCCGCCGGAAACGAACCTGGCCCAGCTGGGCGGCTTTGAGGGACTTAAACAGTGGCTGGCCCGTGCCAAAGTCGGCTTTAGCGCCCAGGCCAAAGCCTTTGACCTGCCTGCTCCCAAGGGCATTCTCATCGTCGGCATTCAGGGCTGCGGCAAGTCGCTCTCGGCCAAGACCATTGCCCGCGAGTGGAACCTGCCCCTGCTCAAGCTCGATGCCGGGCGGCTCTACGACAAATACGTGGGCGAATCTGAAAAGAACTTCCGCCGCGCCGTCACCCTGGCTGAAACGATGGCCCCCTGCGTGCTGTGGATCGATGAAATTGAAAAGAGCATGGGCCAGTCGGGCAGCGACGCCGATGGCGGCCTGAGCCGTCGATTGTTTGGCTACTTTCTTACCTGGCTGCAGGAAAAGTCTCAGGAAATTTTTGTCGTCGCCACCGCCAACGATCTTTCTCAAATTCCGCCCGAGCTGCTGCGCAAAGGCCGCTTTGACGAGATTTTCTTTGTCGATCTGCCTGAGGCCAAAGAACGAGCCGCCATTTTGCACATTCACCTGGCCCGCCACAAGCAGCCGCCCCAGCGGTTTGATATGGCGGCGCTGGTACAGGCCACCGACGGCTTTAGCGGTGCCGAAATTGAGCAGGTGGTGATCTCGGCCATTTACCGTGCCATCTACGAAAAGCGCGCCGTCGATACCGCCCTGTTAGTAGAGGAAATTAAGCGCACCGTTCCCCTCTCCGTCTGCCGCCGCGAAGACATCCAGCGTCTGCGCACCTTTGCCCAAACCCGCTTCGTCAACGTCAAATAACCGAAGCGGGGGCGAAGCATTCGGGCAAGGATTTATTCAAGGGATCTAAAGCTGGTTTGCCGAATGCTTCGCCCCTACGGACAACCTTTTGAATCGTTGCGCTCTATAAACCTGTACGGTTGAACTCCCCTACTTTTTCTGTTAACTTCTTCGCAAGCTGAGAAATCAGCTCAACTGCAGTTCAGTAGGACTTAAGACTAGTCGGGGAAAAGAGAGGCTCCTACCCCTCCCCAATCCCCTAACCTCTCAACTTAAACCAGCTAAGCTGAAAGGCTAGATCAACTATAAGATCTAGTCCTATCCTCGCTGCGCCTGTTTTGTGAGTGACTAACGCTTAAGTTCTACTTTCCTAAACCCATTACGGAAGGTAGAACACTCATGTGTGAATCAAACCAAACCCCTGAAAGACTCGCCCTGCTCCAGCGGATCCCGCCGTCTCCCAATCAGGAAATTCTGCGGCATATCCTGCTCGGCGACTACGGGGCTATCCTCAGGGCCATCCAAGTTCTGGCCGCCTATGGCTATGCTGACCCCAATCACTGGTCGCCCCCTATTCCCACAGGCCGCTCCGGCGAATACCTCTCAATTTTGACTAAACGCGAAGCCGCAGCCCCGCCGCAGGAAAACTAGCAACCACAATTAGGGTGCGTTGTCGCTTTAGCAAAAACGCACCCTTTCTAAGCTTTCGAAGAAACTTAACCCCAAGCCCCTCTACCCATTGCCTCTTAGGGAGTGATGAGTAGTAATAGGGTGTTTAATCTGGCCTCAAAGTCCTAGATCGGTCAGGATTTGTTCAAAGACTTCCCAAGTTAACCCTTGTTCTAAGTAGCGAGGGTTACCAGGGGTGTACGGCCCTTGCAAACGGTCAATGCTGATAATCACAGCATCATCTGGCAGCACCGGAATGTCGGGGTCAAAGGCGGTTGGCCGCACTAGAGAGCTAGAGAACCCTTTAAAGATAACGATCTGGTCAGCTTCACCCTCGATCTCGGCAGAGACCAGCAGCACCTCCTGGGAACGGCGCAGTGTATATTGCTCCAGGCGTTTTCCGGCGTTCATGGCTGGGGTACCGAAAGGGCTAGTTAGTCAATCGCTTGGCGGCCCTGCTTACCCAGCCGCATAAAGACAAACCAGGCCAGCATCAGCATGTAAATAATCAGACCCACAATGCCAAAGAAGCCCAAAAATCCGTTGGTGTAGTCGGCGTGGAGATACTGCTTGTAGAGCAAAGGCGCTTCTAGCCAGGTTTGGCAATCGGCCGTTGCTAGCCGTGCTCTGGAGAAAGCGCACGGCAGGTAGGCTAAGGAAATAGCGCTGCCCAAAATGCCGTATAGCGCGACTGCCCAGCGCCAGGAGTTGAAGGTGAGCTTAAGGGCGCTATCGGGCTGCTCACGGATTTCCTCGTTGAGATCGACCCAAAACCACAGACTGATAGGAATGAGCACCCGCGCCATGACCGCCGAGACAAAGCTGATGCTAAAGCCGCCGATCATGAGATAAACCGTGATCATCAGCAGGCTAGAGACTTTCCAGTAGATGGTGAGCAAGTGCTGGATAGCCCCGTTCTTCTTAAGAGCGGCCCAAAGCAGCAGCACCAGCGGCAGCGATACAAGAAACAGCACTGCCAGGCGGTAGTCTGTCCAAACGAGGGAGCGCAGCAGGGAGGGGTCGAGCATGGTGAAAGTAGGTTAACTTTTGGAGCGAGCGCCTTGACCTAGCGCAAAATTTCGCCATTTACCAGGGTACCACCCGGATTAGGGGTGTTTGGAATATGGACTAGATTCGGGGGTTAGATCAGGCCAATGCGCT
>DATNQE010000836.1:0-2670 GCA_036702895.1 Trichocoleus sp.
ATAGAGGGCCGCCTATTTACTGCAGGAATGCCCGTGGCAGCGCTGATGGAAAAGGTAGCGGGTCTGATTGCCCAGTGGGTGCAGGCCCGCTTTTCACGCCAGAATTACCCCCAGGTTGGGGTGCTGGCGGGACCAGGCCACAATGGTGGCGATGCCTTGGTTGTGGCCCGCGAGCTGCACCTAAACGGCTATCAGGTGAAAATTTATGCGCCATTTTCCAAGCTCAAAGAGCTAACGAGCCAGCACGCTCGCTACGCGGCTAGCTTAGGGATTCCTTTTGTAGAGGATGTAGCGGCGCTGCTGGAATGCTCTGTGCTGATTGACGGGCTGTTTGGCTTTGGCTTGGAGCGGCCTTTGACGGAGGATTTGGCAGCAGCGGTTGAGGCGATTAACCGCAGTTCTCGACCCTGTGTCAGCATTGATCTCCCCTCTGGAATTGAGACTGACAGCGGCAAAGTGCTAGGGACTGCCGTGCGAGCCACTCACACGCTGTGCCTGGGGCTGTGGAAGCAGGCTTTTTTTCAGGATCAGGCCCTGCCGTACGTTGGGGCGGCCGAGCGAATTGACTTTGGCATTCCGGCGGCGGATATTGAGGCAATTTTGGGGCGACCGCCATTGGTGCAGCGATTGACCGCAGCGGCAGCTCTGTCTCGGCTGCCGCTGCCCCGCTCCCCCATAGCCCACAAGTACAAGGTGGGGCATCTCCTGCTAATTGCCGGGTCGCGGCAGTACGGCGGGGCAGCTTTGTTGGCGGGACTGGGAGCTAAGGGCAGCGGTGTGGGGATGCTCACCCTGGCGCTGCCAGAGAGCTTGAGAAACGCTTTGCACAGTCAGCTGCCAGAAGCCCTGCTGATTGGCTGCCCAGAGACCGATTCGGGGGCCATCGCCCGACTGCCGGACGAGATGGATTTAGCAAAGTACGATGCGATCGCGTGTGGCCCCGGCCTCTCTCAAGCCGCAGCGGCAGCGGTCGATCAGGTACTAGCGTCAGAGGCTCCCCTGCTGCTCGATGCCGATGGGTTGAACCTGCTGGCGGCCAAGGGAGCGACTGATCGCTTGCGTCAACGCTCTGCACCGACGCTGCTAACGCCCCACCCAGGGGAGTTTAAGCGGCTATTTCCCGACCTGGCGAGGCAGTTCTCCACGTCCGGAGAAGCGGCTTTGGCGGCAGCACGGCAGGCCGGGGCGGTGGTGATTTTGAAGGGGGCCAGATCTGCGATCGCATCGCCTCAGGGCCAGCTCTGGTACTTGGCGAGCAGCACGCCTGCTCTGGCCAGGGGCGGCAGCGGGGATGTGCTGACGGGGCTAACGGGGGGACTAATGGCAGGCTTAATTGCCGCAGCAGAAACGGGAGGCTTAGACCACCCAGTAGAAGATTCTGCCCATAAACATGTCTTAGACGCGGCACTCGCGGGGGCCTGGTGGCATGCTGCGGCTGCCCAACAGGCCGCTGTTGAACGCACTGTGCTAGGCGTCGATCCGCTAACGCTGAGCCACTATCTCGCCCCAACATTAGCCCGCTACATTGACTCGCTACCTGGGGGTTCAGCCAGTTAACCAGTTGGCGGCGGCGCGCCCTTGCTGAAATAATGAGGAGCCTGATCGGCCTGACGCAAAGTAACAGACGCAAAACTACAGACATTTATAGTTTGCGTCGAGCTGTTAGGACGTTTGGGAGGAACGAGGCTGGGGACCGCTCCGGCCAGCGGTTCCAGCCCTGCACCCCGTACCCAATCAACTCATCCACGGCTATAGGACGAAGACCAGCGCAATGGCGATGATTTTGCTTCAAACTCCTGGCGGCCTACTCGGCAGATTGCCCGAGGACTTTCAGCAGGGCTTTCGCCTGCTGGTCTTTTTTTTGGCGCTGCTGTGGGCGCTAGAAATTGTTGATCTGCTGCTGCGGGGAGCATTGAATAGCTTTGGCATTCGTCCTCGGCAGCTGAAGGGAATACCCGGCATTGTGCTGGCCCCACTTCTCCACGGCGATTTGAAACACCTTGCCGCCAACACAGGCCCTCTGGCGATTCTCGGCACGCTAATTTTGCTCAACGGCCTACGTTCCTTCCTGCTGGTGACCGCAGTGGTGTGGCTGGTCAGCGGCGTGGGGGTGTGGCTGGTAGGCCGAAACAACACGAATCATCTAGGCGCTAGCGGTCTGGTCTTTGGCTATTTGGGCTTTCTGCTGCTGCGCGGCTATTTTGTCCAGAGCCCGGTTGCGATCGCAGTGGCCGTACTGGTCGGCTTTCTCTACAGCGGCGCGCTTTGGGGGCTCCTGCCGCTGCGGCAGGGCCGCTCCTGGACAGGGCACCTGTTTGGCTTTTTGGGCGGGGTTTTAGCGGCTCGTTACCTCACAAATTTGCTCCACTGGTGGGGGAGCTGGACGCCGACGAGTTAGGGGTTCGGGGTTTCGGGTTCAGGGTTTCGAGTTTTGGGTTCAGGATGAAGAAAGCCTGTATGGGCCAACCGACGGCAAGCGGGCCCTGGACTATGAGGTCTGCATTCCTGGCGGGGCTACGTACGCTAATCAAGTGCGCGCCATCGACTCTAGCGCCGTGCTCTACCCAGACAGTCGTGGCCGCATCGGCTGCGGGGACAATCAGGTATTGGTGATTGGCAATACGCAACAGCCCGATGTCGAGATAGTGCTGAGCGAGCTGTCAAACCTTG
>DATNQE010000802.1:0-4326 GCA_036702895.1 Trichocoleus sp.
CACCCCGCCCAAAACCCAGGCCGCACTGCTAGAGGCGATGGAGGAGCAGCAAGTGACCCTGGACGGCAAGAGCTACTCGCTGCCTGACCTCTTTTGGGTGGTAGCAACCCAAAACTCCCTGGAGTTTGAGGGCACATATCCGCTGCCAGAAGCTCAGCTCGATCGCTTTTTGTTCAAGCTGGTGGTAGACTACCCCGACCCTAAAGCAGAAAAACAAATGCTGCTCAACGCCCAGGCAGGGTTTGAGGCCAAGCGGTTAGACCTAGCTCGGCTGACAGCCATCACCTCTGCCGGTGAGATTTTAGCGGCGCGGCAGGCGATCAAGGCTATTGCGGTGCAGGAGCCCATCCTGGACTACCTGCTGGCTCTTGTACAAAAAACTCGCCAGCACGCCGATCTGTCGCTGGGCACCTCGCCTCGCTCGGCGGTGCTGTGGCTCCAGAGCAGCAAAGCCCACGCCTGGCTCCAGGGTCGTGATTACGTGACTCCTGACGACGTCAAGACCACGGCCCCGCCGCTGCTGCGGCATCGACTGATTTTGGGGGCTGAGGCTCAGCTCGATGGCCTTACCGTTGATACCGTCATCAAGGGACTGCTGGAGAGCGTTCCCGTTCCTCGATAGAGGCGAGGAAAGCTATGGTTCCCACCGCTAAGACCTACGGTTTATTAGCAGCAGGGGGCGCGATCGCAACCCTGCTCACCAGTTTTGCCCAGTCCCCTGCCCGGCTGCAGCTGGCGCTGCTGGGGCTGCTCATCTTCGATGGCGGCGTGCTGCTGGCCATGCTCTGGGACGGCTGGCGGGTGCGATCGCAGCGAGCCCAGATCAGCCGCGACCCGCTGCAGCGTCTCTCCATTGGGCGCGACAATCCCATTCACCTTCGCCTGGCGTCGGGTCCAGCCGCTGCACTGCACATCTATGACAACTACCCAGCCGCCTTTGCCGGTACGCCTATGCCCCTGCTGGCAGGGACGAACCCCGAAACGCCCACAGAGCTAACCTACACTGTGCGGCCCGACCATCGGGGGGAATACGCCTGGGGCGATTTACAGGTGCGGCAGCGGGGGCCGCTGGGCCTCGCTTGGGGCGAATGGACAGTGCCCGCTAGCGCTCCTGTCGCCGTCTATCCTGACCTGATCGGCCTGCGCCAGCTCTCGATTCGACTGGCGCTGCAGTCCACCGGCACCCTCCGCCAGCAGCGGCGGCTCGGTGTTGGCACTGAGTTTGCCGAGCTGCGCGAGTACGACCTGGGCGACGACCCGCGATTTATTGATTGGAAAGCCACTGCCCGTCGCAGCGCTCCCCTAGTGCGGGTACTAGAGCCCGAGCGAGAGCAAACGCTCATTGTGCTGCTCGATCGAGGCCGCTTAATGACAGCCCAAGTGCAGGGCCTGTCACGCTTTGACTGGGGCCTCAATGCCGCTCTAGCCCTCGCCCTAGCGGGCATTCATCGCGGCGATCGCGTTGGCATTGGCGTCTTTGATCGCACGCTTCATGCCTGGATGCCGCCTCGAGGAGGCCAGCCCTACCTGAGGCAAATGATTGAGCGACTCACCCCCATCCAGCCGGTACTGCTGGAGTCAGACTATTTGGGAGCCGTTACTCAAATCGTCAGCCAGCAGCACCGCCGCGCTCTGGTCGTCCTAATCACCGACATTGTCGATCAAACGGCCTCGGCTGAGCTGCTCTCGGCCTTGGTGCGGCTCAAACCCCGCTACCTGCCCTTCTGCGTCACCCTGCGAGATCCTGAGGTAGACCGGCAGGCCCAAGCGTTTCAAACCGACGTTGCCAGCGCTTACGCTCGGGCTGTAGCGCTGGATCTGCTGGCCCAGCGTCAGGCGGCCTTTAATCGCCTCAAGCGCAGCGGCGTGCTGGTGTTAGATGCTCCCGCCGATGCCGTCAACGATCCTCTGGTTGAGGCTTATTTGCGAGTTAAAAGTCGCAGCCAACTGTAAGGGCTGGAACCGAGAGTCTTTACAACCGGGGTTAAACTTATACAATACAAAGGTTCGATGCGGAACCAAAGCAGGGTTTGAGACTAGTGCTTTGAGTCCACTGCTGAACTCCCTGTAGCTGAACTCCCTGTAGAAGACCTCGGAAAGAACTGTAGGCCGTTTGGACAAACCTTACAGCTTTTGCGCCACTGAGTGGTGCAGCAGGCCTTTGCCTGGATTACCTACTTATTGACTAACAGCCGTTTTCATCTAGACGCAGCACGACTGCGGGTTGTGGTGCCCCCTTATCGTGCATTCCCCAAGAGCTATAAGGCTCTCGTACTGCGGACCTCAATCTTCCCCCCAAGGATTGGGAGCTTGGGATGAAAGCTGCTGTAACACCTAACCTATAGCAATCGTTAGCTAGTTGGGAAACTAGGCGTAAGGGCAGAGCTTTTTAAGAAAGCAGTCTCTATCTACACCGTCCTAGCCATCGGTTCGGCTGCTATGCATTCCAACTGTAAAAAGCTTTTTAAGCCGAGCACCGCTGTCAGGGTTCACTATGGCCGCCAGGGATCCTTTTGGCAAACACGCAACTGTCCGTATTGTTCTAACCTATGCCCTCCTCAGCGCGCTGTGGATCGTGGCCTCTGACTGGGCACTAGAACAGATCGTCGCCGACACACAGCTGCTCTCCCAGCTGCAAACGGCCAAAGGGTGGGGATTTGTCCTCATTACCTGCACCCTGCTGTATGGCATGATTCGCAATAGTCAACAGTCGCTGCGCGCTAACTACGGGCTGCTGCAAAACATTGTTGAAGGCACGACCGACGCTGTTTATGTCAAGGACCGACGAGGTCGCTACGTCCTGGTGAACTCTGTGGCCGCAAACATTTTGGGCAGCCCTGCGGATGCGGTGATCGGGCTAAAAGATCGCGATTTAATACCGTCAGAGGTTGCTCGCCGGCTGCAGGCGACTGACCAGCAAATCATGGCGCAGGGGGAACTTGTCAACCTTGAAGAAACAGTCCCCGTTGGAGGCCAACAGCGCACCTACTGGTCCACCAAATACATCTGGCGCAGCAGCCAAGGCCAGGTGCAGGGACTCATCGGTATTTCCCGAGACCTGACTGAGTACAAGCGATTGCAGGAGGAGCGGCAGCAGCTGATCCAGGATTTGCAGCAGCAAACCGAGGATTTGCAAGCTCTGTACTTGATTACGGCCAACGCCATCAGCACGTTGAGTGTAGAAGAACTGCTCAATGTTCTGCTAGAGCGCCTGCTGAGCGTGACGGCAGCGGATGCCGCCGTGATTTTTCTCAGCCAGGACCACAGCCTGCAGGTGCGCGCCAGCCGGGGGCTTTCAGACTTCCAGATAGCTTTCTACAGCAGCATCGTGGGGGAGGGCTTTGCTGGAACAGTTTTTCAAACCGGCGCCCCCCTCTACGTAGAAGATGTCCACAGCGACGTCCGGTTTCGGGGGCCTAGGCATGAGCAGCGGCCGACGCGGTCTCTGCTAGGTGTACCGCTACAGCGTGAGAACCATCGCATTGGCGTGCTGCAGCTGGAGTGGCATACTGTGCAGCCCTATCAGGAGCGGGCACTGCACCTGCTCGAAATTATTGCAGAGCGCTGCACCTTGGCCATTCTCAACGCCCAACTTTTCGAACAGACTCAGCGGCTCAAAGAGCGCCTGCAGCTGCAGATTGATCGCATGCCCGTAGGCTGTATTATTCATGATCAAGACTTTCGCTTTGTCGATTGGAACCGGGCCGCTGAGACTATTTTTGGCTACTCCAAAGCTGAGGTTTTAGGTAAGCATCCCAGCGAGCTGATCGTGCCGCCCTCCGCTCAACTTCAGGTCAACGAGATCTTTAAGCAGCTTTTGGGTGGGTCAATGACGGCCCACAGCACCAACGAAAATCAAACAAAAACCGGGCGGCTCATTCTCTGCCACTGGCACAATACCCCGCTGATAGATGCCCATGGTAACTTCCAGGGGCTGCTCTCCATGGTGCAGGATATCACCGAGCAGCGGCAGACGGAGGAGCGGCTGAAGCGGCTAGCCTATTTTGACCAGGTGACAGGGCTCCCTCGCCGCAGCCTGTTTTTACAGCGGCTTCAGGAGCTAATTCAGGATCAGCAGGGCAGCTCCATCGTGGCGGTCCTGTACCTGGATATAGAGCGGTTTAAGGTGATTAAGTACAGCCTGGGCCACCGAATTGCGGAGGCCCTGTTGGTTGCGATCGCACGCCGTCTAGAGAGCTGTCTGCAGCCGCCTGTAATGATCTCCCATATGGAGTCTGACGAGTTCGCCGTGCTGCTAGAGTCTATTGCCGATGTCAGTGAAGCCAGCCGCTGGGCTGACATTGTCCAGGCTGAGCTAAGTCGGCC
>DATNQE010000014.1:0-11026 GCA_036702895.1 Trichocoleus sp.
GCAACATTGAAACGCGGCTAAAGCTGTCTGGACCACACTCTTTCTCAAACTCGATCATTATCCAATCGCCCCGCTTACCCAAGCGTCTGGCGCTCTTTTGCAGGTAGCTCAGATACTCCAACTGCTGTTGCGGTGTGGGCCTCAGGCCAAACAACGAACCCCTATACCAGTCAGGTTTGGGATCACGACCACATTTGAACTTAAAGTCATTAACGGCCAGATCCGGGGAGCGCCCTTCCTTATACACCCGGCGCCGACACCCGTGGAACATATCTCTCAGAATCACAGGGTCTTTGATCTGGTGAGCCTGCTCGCGGGAGTAGATTTCCACCATGTCTTCCAGGTTCAAGACGCGCTCGGTAACCCACTGGTGGGCGCAATCAGGGCATTTCACAACAAAGGCCAAGACAATACGGCCGCACTGGGGGCATGGCTTGGTCGGAGGCGGGCCGCCGCTGCCAGAGCCGTCCTTTGACAGGGGCAGTTGATACTGCTCAATGTCCTCCGGAAACCCCAAACGCTCAAGATTGCCTGCCTGGTCGAGAATAATGCCGTAGTGCTTGCCCGTCTGAGGTGAAATGCGCATGACCCGCCCAATCTGTTGAAAGTGCAGAGCACTCGATTGGGTAGGGCGCAGCATGAGCCCCACCTCGACACTGGGTTCGTCAAAACCAATGCTGATGACGTTGCAGGAGGTCAGAACGAGCAGCTTTTCATCGCGCAGGTCTGCATAAATCCGCTGGCGTTCCTTGATTGGGGTGCCGCCCTCCACAACTTCAGAAGAAATGCCCGCTTTGCAGAAAGCTTCGGCTACGTGACGGGCGTGCTCAATGTCGACGCAAAAGGCAATGGTGCGCTTCCCAGGGGTTAGGCGTTTCCACTCCCGCACGATCTTGTCAATGAGCTCGGGGCGATCGCACGCATTTTTGAGCCCGGCCTCGTCGTAGTCGCCGCGCACAGTTTTAACGCCTTTAAGATTCGCCACGCCATCGGGCGGCATGCTGTAATAGCGCATCGTCGCCAGATACCCCATCTCCTGTAGATCGCTGGGCACTGGAGAAGCAACCAAGGTGTCCATGTACTCCCCCAGCTGCTCTTTGCCCAATCGTTCTGGGGTGGCCGTCATCACTAAGTGAACCGCATTGGGAAAAGTTTTTAGGGCAGATTTGCCCACCTGGCTAAAGAGGGTAATGTGGCCCTCGTCGTAAAACACCACATCTGCGGGCCAGGTCTTCCACCACTTGCGCTTCGACATGGTTTGGATGCTGGCGATCTGGATCGGCGCCTCCTTGTCCTCCTCCCATCCAGCCTTGATGAAACCACAGTGCAGGCCAAAGGCCTTCATCTTTTCGTAGGTCTGACCCACCAGCACATCGAGGTGCACCAGAAACATCAGGCGCTTACCCGCTGCCTCGGCGTGAGCGCAGATCTGGCCGCTGATCACCGTTTTTCCGGCCCCAGTTCCGGCAATAATGGCAACCCGTTTGTGCCCCTCGTTGAGTTTGCGGTACAGGTCGTTAATCAGCTGCACCTGGTAGGGGCGCAGCTGGGGCGGACGGTTTGTGGGTGCGGCCATAGGAGTGTGTACAGATGATCGCCTCAGGGATCATCATAATACGGGCGTTCTTGCCGCTCAGGAATCCCCCCAGGAAAAACATCTCTCAGACACGAGAGTGTCTGCCCTGCCTAAATTCGGTCCTCAGCAGCTAGGAAGCAGGGGGCTTTAGCGTCACTTGGCTCACCTGCACCTGAGACCACTCGTGCTGGGAATGCCGCGCTATGTCCAGCCATTTTATGGGGCCTCTTGCTGCTGCCTGCGCTCTGCCAACTTCAGCAAAATCTCCTGGTGAGCCTGACGGGTTAGGGGATAAAAGCGGGTCAGCACCAGAGCTCCGATTAGCAGGACCATCGGCATTGGCCCCATGAAGAGGCGAATGGCCGTTAGCGCTGACTCGGGCTGCTGGGTTGATTCAGAGACAAATCCAGAGCTCTCTAGAGCGGCCCCCACCAGAAACAGTCCCCCCGCCAGGCCAAATTTTTGCAGCAGGGTCATGAAGGCGTAAAATACGCCCTCTCGCCGCTGACCGGTATGCAACTCGTCTAGCTCGATGACGTCGGGCAGCATCGCCCAAGGCACTACGTAGGCAGTCGCCACGCCAAAGCTTGCAGTGGCGCAGAGGAGATAGAGCGCGGCGGTCTGACCAGGCTGAAGAAAAAACAGGGCGATCTGCACAATGAGCCAGGTGCCGATGCCGATGTAAAAAGCTCCCTGCTTGCCTACCCGTTTACTAATTAGGTTGACCACAAACATCATAGGAATGGCTACGCCCTGCACCAGGAGCGCTACCAAAAAGTAGGAGTCGAGCCCCATCCAGAAGGTGGCATAAAAGGGGATGATGCTGGCCGTAGCCTGGAGTGCCAGCCAGGCAAACATATAAATGCCAACGACAAACATGAACGCTCGGTTGGCAAAGACAATTCGCAACTGCTCTAGAAACGGCACATCGACTTCGGCTTCTGCTGCGGCAGCGGCGGCCTGAAACTGCTTTTTGGCGTAGGGGTAGGTGCCAAAGATGCACCAGAAAATGGGCAGCACCGAGAGCACGGCGCACAGCCCGCCCAGAATTAGGTACTGCTGCTGCTCGTCGGCAACAGCCTGCGTGACAACTAGACCGAGGGCTAGCGCTGCGATCGCACCCACCAGCGACGAGGCCAACCGAAACGCCGTGAGCTCTGTGCGTTCGTCATAGTTCTGGGTGAGTTCAGCCGTCAGCGTGGTGTAGGGCAAGTTGACCACCGTAAAGAAAACCTGGAACAGCACTGAGGTGAGCACGTAGTACCAGAACTTGCCGGTCTGCCCCAGGTCGGGCACCAACCACATCAAGAAAAAGGTGAGGCCAAAGGGCAGCGCTCCCAGAAACATCCAGGGGTAGCGGCGGCCCCAGCGGGTGTGAAAGCGATCGCTCAAGTAGCCCACCATCGGATCGTTAACCGCGTCCCAAACTTTGCCGATCAGCAGCACCGTCCCGGCCGCCAGTGGATTGAGCCCGGCTGCACTGGTCAGAAAAATCAAAAAGGAGAAGGCAATCAAATTAGACGTCATGCCTGCCCCCATGTCGCCGGACCCAAAGGCCAACTTGGCCGCCAGATTGAGGGTAGCAGGAGCGCTAGAAGAGGCCCCCGCTGAAAGATTAGGGGAACCCCCCGTAGGGGTGTTGGGAGACGGAGGAAGATCCTGGGCCATGCTGCGCTCTAGTGAATGTCTCGATGAAAGGACTCTGTAACAAGCATCCTCAGTGTATTATTGCCCCATTCAAGAACGTCCTGAATATTGCGATTGGTTGCGGGGCCATATGTCTGATTTCTTTGTCACCTGGGACGATTACCACCGAGACATTGAGCGGTTAGCCATTCAGATTCATGAGTCGGGCTGGGAGTTTAACCAGATTGTGTGTTTGGCTAAAGGGGGCTTGCGCATTGGCGATATTCTCTGTCGTCTATACGATGTGCCGTTAGCGATTCTTTCGACCGCGTCCTACGGCGGCCCCGACAATCGTATGCGCGGGGCGATTACCTTTTCGAGAGACCTGAGCATGACCACGCCCAATCTAGGCAGCAAAGTGCTGCTGGTGGACGACCTGGTCGACTCTGGCGTTAGCCTGAAGCGGGCCATTTCCTGGCTGCATCACCGCTACGGTTTTTACATTGACGAGCTGCGCACTGCTGTCCTCTGGTACAAGGCCTGCTCTGAAATCAAGCCCGATTACCACGTGGTTTATCTGGAGGACAACCCCTGGATTCACCAACCCTTTGAGAAGTACGAAACCATGAGCCTGAGCGATCTTATTGCCCAGACTCAGGCGCAGGCAGAGGCAGCTGTTTGAGCTCTGTGGACGGCAGCAGATAGGCTTTGGGCATCTCGTTGCGCCCCAGGCCCAGAGACTGCAGCCGGGTAACCCCCCAGTAGCCCAGGCCTAAGCTGGTAATGGTTGTAGTAATGGCAATGCCCGTGAGACATAGAGCCCTAGCGGTTTTAGACGCCTGCAGAGCCGCTGGGTAGTCCCCCTGGCGGTAGCTCTCCCCAACCCGCTGAGCGTAGATTAAAGCGGGAATACCTAGGGGCGGAAAGATCATCAGCGCGGTTGACCAGGCTAACTTCCAATGGGCCGGTGGGCTGGGCTGCCCTTGATAAAGGCTGTACACCTGCTGCCACTCGGGCAGGGTCTGGTCGTCCACCTGGCCGGTTAGCCGAAACTGGCGCACGCCGGGTAGCTGCCAATCAATCAGCTTCTTGCGGATCAGGTTGGGCAGGGTGAAATAGTTGATGCCCGTGCCCTTGGGACGCCGAACATCAATATCGAGGCGGCTGCCGCTTTGCTGCACGTCTACTTTGACCCCGTGAGGTTTGAGCGCTGTCTGCAGCCGCCGACTAAGCTGGGCTTTAACCGAATGTCGCTGCACCTGCTGCAGTCGATCTCGGGCCTCCCCTAGCCGCAGGTCATTGCATAGGGCCAGCTCCCAGTCCTCTACAGCCCCTTCGGCATCGCCGAGCTCATAGCGAACGTTGCCCCGGTGATAGTAGGCCTCGGCCAGGTTGGGGTTAGCTTCTAAAGCCTGGTTGAGGTCGGCCAGGGCCGCCGAATAGTCGCCTTTCTGAATGAACAGCAGCGCTCGGTTGTAGCGCACCCCGGCATCGGCAGGGCGCACGGCCAAGGCCTGCTGCCAGTCTGCGAGGGCTCCTTGCTCGTCGCCCAGCTCATAACGCAGGAGTCCTCGGTTGCCGTAGGCCTTGATCAGACGGGCGTCCCGATAGGTGGCCTGGGTAAAGTCCTCCAGGGCCTTTTCCACATCGCCGCTTTGCCAGTAGGTAACGCCCCGCGTGACGTAGACTTCAGCGGGGCGAGGATGGTGTTCTAATGCTTCGGTAAAGCACGCGATCGCAGCTTTGTCGTTGCCCTTTCTGACTGAGTCCAAGCCCCGCCGGTAGGCGTAGCGGGCCTGCTGTCCCCTTATCCATACCTGTAGTCCAGGTCTCATGAGGCTATTGCTGAGTTTGCTAAGGTCCTTTTCATCATGGCCCGTCATTTTGCTGCTTGCCAAAGGTCTGTTAAGGCTTCGTTACCGCTGCTTTATGCGGCTAGTGCTGAGCTGTGAAGCGTTGCCAGGGGGAAAATTGCCTGTCGAACCCCCGCTTCACAAGTCGCTTTGCGCCGCGCCCAGTTGTTCAAAAACTGAACAGGCTGCTCCAGACAGGCTGCTGAGTGAACGCCCACAGCGCGTCCTACAGCAGGGCGTGGGTGGCTAAAGCTGCCGCTGGTTACAGAAAAATTATGGCTATCCGCTTAGCCCAGCGTCGCCCCACCTGCGGCAGATATAAACGCTAAACAGGCGTGTTTTTGGGGTAAATCAACCAGAATAAATTCTTATGGAGAAATCGTTGGATTCTTCATTGATGAACTTTGCTCGGTTTTGGTTGTCTTTATCAAGTAGTCGATGTAAGCCTTTGAGTAGAGTTTCTTGAAGCGCTACAGAAGCTTCTCTCAGACCCCTTTTCAAACAGTTTTCTAGAGCGCTTAAATTCGCTTGTGTGGGGCTGGCAGTGCTGCTCCTACCTCAATTCGTTTGATGGTTTGGGGCACTTTATGGCAGTGCGTTGGCCTCTCCTGCAATCCTTTCTTGTTGCCCTATGAACTCTGGCTCTGCTTTCCCACGCTCGCCCCGGCAGGTGGCCAGCCCGCTCGATCAGCTCATTGATCAGAGCCCCGATGCGATCGCACAGTACGATGCTTTGGGCCGCTACCAGCGGGTTAGCTTGGCAGTAGTCAGCCTGCTCGGCCTGACGCCCTCCGAGATTTTGGGCTGCACAAACGAGGACCTGATGGGGCAGCTTGATCTGGCGCCGGATCTAAAGCTGTACCTAGCTCAGATCGAGGCTAGCCTCAAACGGGTGCTGGCCAGCGGTCGGGCTGAAACAGCGCTCCATTCCCTGCCTTGGGGCGGGACGCTGAAACTCTATGAGACTAGCTACACGCCTCTGTGGGATGGGGCTGGGCAGCTTTGCCAGATCATTGCCCTTGGGCGAGACGTTAGCCGCTATCAGACGGCAATGGCGGTTTTACCTGCTCACCCGGGCAAGTCTGCAGCCAGCGCCGTACTCGGTGCCGTCATGCCGGAGCTGGAAGAGGCTGGTGCAGAGACGGCTGAGACCGATACCCATAGGGCTAAAATGCCCGCCCCAAATAGGGCTGAGCCGAGCGATGCTGGCGACAAAGCGCCATTAAACTCTCCAACGCCGGCTTTAGAGATCTTCACCGTCGAACTCATCAATGGCAGCGCCGAACTGCTGCAGGCCGTGCTAAACAGTATTCCCCAATACATTTTCTGGAAGGATCGCAACTCTGTATATTTGGGCTGCAATCGTCGCTGGGCCGAGATGGCGGGCATTGGCGATCCTGAAAATGTGGTGGGCCTCACCGATGCCGATTTGCCCTGGACCCAGGAGCAAAAGGATTGGTACCTAGAGTGCGATCGCACCGTCATGGAAACCGATACACCAATGCTGCGGATTAAGCAGTCTCAGCTCCAGGGGGATGGCCGCTTAACCTGGCGTGAAACCAGCAAGCTACCTCTGCACGATGCTGCCGGCAACGTGATTGGCCTGTTGGGCACCATCGAAGACGTCACTGACCGCAAAATTGCCGAGGACCTGCTGCGCCAGTCGGAGGCCAAATTTCGCAAGCTGGCCCAACAGGAGGAACTGCTCAACCACATTTGCCAGCAAATTCGCCAGTCCCTCAACCTGGAAGACATTCTTCAAACCACGGTGCAGGAGCTGCGCCAGGTGTTTGAGGCCGACCGGGTGCTGGTGTATCAGTTTGGTCAGGCCTGGCAAGGGCGGGTTGTTGTAGAAGCGGTTAACGAGCCCTGGACATCCACTCTGGGAGATTTAGGGGCCGACAACTGCTTCCCTGAGAAATTTGCCGCCCTTTACAGCGATGGCCGAGTGCGGGTCATTGAAGATATCACTGCCGCTGGACTGGACAGCTGCCACGTGCAGTACCTACAGCAGCTGCAGGTGCGGGCAAATCTGATTGTGCCGATTGTGATTCAGGACGATCTGTGGGGTTTGTTGATTGCCCACCAGTGCTCCCAGCCCCGGCAGTGGAAAGACTCAGAGGTTGACCTGCTCAAGTCTTTGGCGGGGCATTTGGGGGTGGCCATTCGCCAGGCCGAGCTCTATGAGCAAGCAACCGTCAGCGCCGCCCAAGCCCGGCTGCAGGCGCAGCAGCTAGAGGGCGCGCTGCAAGAGCTCCAAAGCACCCAGGCGCAGCTGGTGCAGACGGAGAAAATGTCTAGCCTGGGGCAGCTCGTGGCCGGAGTAGCCCACGAAATCAACAATCCGGTCAACTTTATCTACGGCAACGTTGCCTACATTCGTACCTACGTTCAGGATTTGGTTGGGCTGATTCAGCTGTATCGACAGGCTTATCCCCAGCCTGGTTTAGCCATTACGGATTACATTGAGCACATTGACCTCGACTACCTGCTGCAGGATCTAGAGAAAATCCTGAAGTCCTTCCGGGTGGGAGCCGATCGCATTCGTCAAATTGTCCTCTCGCTGCGCAACTTCTCCCGGCTAGATGAGGCCGACATGAAGGCGGTCAATATCCATGAGGGGTTGGAGAGCACTCTGCTGATTTTGCAGCATCGTCTAAAAGCCAGCGATCAGCGGCCTGAAATAACCATTTACCGAGACTTTGGCAACTTACCAGAAGTAGAGTGCTACCCCAGCCAGCTCAATCAGGTGTTTATGAATCTGATTGCCAACGCCATCGACGCCTTGGATCAGCACTGCAGCAGCTCTACTGCCTCCAGCAGCCCTTCTATCACCCTGGCCACCCGAGTGCAGCACGGCTGCGCTATTATCTCAGTTCACGACAATGGCCCAGGCATTTCTCCCCAGATTCAAGATCGTTTGTTCGATCCGTTCTTTACCACCAAGCCGATCGGTCAAGGCACCGGTCTAGGGCTCTCTATCAGCCATCAGATTGTTGTAGAAACCCACTGCGGCCAGCTCACTTGCTCCTCGGCGCGGGGGAGCGGCTGTGAGTTTCGGGTGACGATTCCCCTCAAGCAGGCTCCTCCCAGCATGGTCAGCCGTGTGGCCTGACCCTGGTGCTTCTGAGAGGCTAGCCACACCTGTTGGGTAAGGGAGCACTGCGATCGCACCAGCTCCAGCTAATGCGTGGTGCCCAGCTCACACTAAAGGAATGGGTTCCGGCTGAAAGCCATCGATTACCTTAAGGTGGGAAATCCGACTTTAAAGAATAGGTAACAGCCGCTAACTTTAAAGGAGGCTGCTTTGTCTACCCTTTACTTATTCCTCAGTGAATTTGCTGAAAACACTACAGAACAGGGGCTTTTACACAAGACTACCTCTTTGGACAGATAGGTCTGTCGGCGGGCAAGCCCTAAAGTTGAGCAAGGCTTCGAAATAAAAATTCATCAAGGGCATTTACCAAAATCTATAGCGCCTTCAGAGCAGGTCCTCCCTCCTCATAGAGCGACCGGCATAAACGATTGAAGTCCCTGCCTACTGAAGCGTCCATCAGTTTGTCCCTCTGTGGCCTGGGGGGCAGTGTGCGTGTACTTTCGCTCTTTGTGCTTGTTTCTCCTATGAATTTTGGTGTGGATTTTCAATCGGCTTTTCCTGCAAGAAACTCCGCCGCCAGCTCAACCCGTTTAGGCCCGTCAGAAGCGTTACCAGAAACGCTACCGGGGAGGACACTGCTCGATCTCGACCCCCTGCAGCAGTCTGAAGCCAACCTCCGCGAACTGGCCCAACAGCAGGCGCTGCTCTATCAGGTTTCTCAGCAAATTCGTCAGTCTTTGCAGCTTGATCAGATTCTGCAGACGACTGTGCGCGAAGTGCGCCGCCTGCTGGGAGCTGACCGAGTATTGATTTACCAGTTCGGCGACAACTGGCAGGGCCAGGTGGTGATCGAAGATGTCCGCGACCCGTGGCGATCTACCCTAGGGGAAATGGGCGCTGATAGCTGTTTTCCTGAGAAATACGCCGAACTCTACAGCAGCGGCCATGTGCGCGCTATTGATAATATCGAAACGGCCGGACTGGACAGCTGCCATGTCAACTATTTAAAGCAGCTCCAGGTGCGCGCTAACCTCATCGTGCCTATTCTGGCCAAAAACCAGCTGTGGGGGCTGCTGATCGGGCAGCAGTGTTCTGCGCCTCGTCAGTGGCGACCCAGCGAAACCGAACTGTTAAAGGCCCTGGCCGAGCAGGTGGGAGTTGCTATTCGCCAGGCCGAGCTCTACGAGCAGGCTACGGCCAGTGCCCACATAGCTCGGCAACAGGCAGACCAGCTAGAAGCCGCGCTGGAAAAGCTCAAAAAGACTCAGGCTCAGCTGGTACAGACTGAGAAAATGTCTAGCTTGGGCCAGCTGGTGGCGGGTATTGCCCATGAAATCAACAATCCAGTCAACTTTATCTACGGCAATGTGGGCTATCTCAAGACCCACATTCAAGAACTCACTGATCTGGTTAACCTCTACCGTACTCACTACCCCACGCCGGCCCCACCTATAGCCAAGCAGATCGAGGTGATGGAGCTGGATTTTTTGCTTGAGGATTTGCAGAGCATCCTCAAGTCCTTCCGGGTAGGGTCGGATCGGATTCGTCAGATTGTGCTGTCGCTGCGCACCTTCTCCCGCCTGGATGAGGCGGCAATGAAGGCGGTTGATATCCATGAGGGACTCGACAGTACGCTGCTGCTGCTTCAGCATCGGCTTCGAGACAACCGCGCTTGGCCGCCGGTACAGCTGCAGAAGCACTACGGCAGTCTGCCCCTAGTAGAGTGCTACCCCAGCCAGCTCAACCAGGTGTTTATGAACATTTTGACCAATGCCTTCGATGCGGTTGAGCATCGGGCAAAGCAGAGCCGAGATGAGGGTTCAGAGTTCTGCCCAGAGATTACCATCACGACTGAAGCCAATCAGGGGTGGGCCTCTGTGCGGATTCGCGACAATGGGCCAGGGATTCCGCCTGAAATTCGCTCCCGGCTCTTTGATCCGTTCTTCACGACCAAGCCAGTGGGCGAAGGGACTGGCTTGGGGCTCTCTATCAGCCACCAAATTATTGTGGAAACCCACGGTGGCAGCCTGTTTTGCCAATCTACCCCTGGTGAGGGCACAGAGTTTTCTGTCGTGATTCCGCTGCAGCAGCCGATTGAACCTGAGCTTGATCAGGGTACAGTGCCGTCGGGTAGGGAGAGCGCGTAGGCTGCGATCGCACCGGGCGTTGTCAGCCAGACGGGGCTTTCAGCCTTAGCCGCCTGGGTAACGATATGGCGCAGCGCCCAGCGCAGGTGGCGTAGCCGAAAGGGCTGACCGACAATGTAAGCGTGCAGAGCAATGCCAAATACCAGAGGTTGCTGCACAGATTGCTCCAGCATTTCGTCGAAGCTGTCCACAATCATGTCGGCAAATTCAGAGGCGGTCATCTGCCGGGCCACAATGGCTGGGATGTCGTTGACCTCCTGGGGGTAGGGCACCGACAAAATGCGGCCGCTACGGGTCTTGAACCAGATAGGCTGGTCGTCGCAGCACCAGTCGAGCTGGTAGGTGTAGCCTGCCTCCTGCAGCAAATCCGGCGTTACCTGGCTCTGGGAGATCCAGGGGCCTAACCAGCCCTGGGGCGTGACGCCCTCATGCTGGGTAATGGTTTGAGTGGTTTCCTGGATGAGGGCTGTCTCCTCCAGTTCGGGCAGGGCGCCCTGGGCTTCGGAGTTGGTGCGGCCGTGGGCAACGATTTCGGTGTTGCGATCGCGAAACGCCTCCACCACCTCAGGGCAGTAGTCGTAAATAGAGGCGTTTACTAACAGCGCCACCGGCAGCTCTAGCTCATTAAACAGCTCTAAGAGTCGCCATACCCCCACCCGATTGCCATAGTCGCGCCAAGCATAATTGAGCACGTCTGGCTGCAGGCCGCCGGGCGCCAGCGCTGCAC
>DATNQE010000025.1:0-3603 GCA_036702895.1 Trichocoleus sp.
GGAACAGTAGCTACACCGGAGCCCCCATTCCAGCGGAGGAAATGCGGGAGTGGCTGTGCGATCGCACCACCCAACTCCTGGCCCTCAAACCCCAGCGAATCCTTGAGATTGGCTGTGGTACTGGGCTGATCCTCTCGGCATTGCTGCCCCACTGTGAAAAATACTGGGCTACAGACTTTTCTCAAGCTTCTCTGGCGGCAATCCAGCAGCAGTTGGCAGGCCAGCCTGAGACAGCGGCCAAAGTGATGCTGCTGCACCGATTGGCAAACGATTTTCAAGGCATTCCTGCTGCCGAGTTCGATCTGGTGATTCTCAACTCGGTGGTGCAGTATTTTCCCAGCCTGGACTACCTGATGCAGGTGCTGGAGGGGGCGGTAAATGCCGTTGCACCGGGTGGCGCTTTGTTTATCGGGGACGTGCGCAGTCTGCCGCTGCTGAAGACTTTTCACGCTTGGGCTCAGTTTTGTCAGGCGGATGCTGGGCTAGAGCGAGACGATCTGCGACAGCGGGTGATGCGATCGCACTTCGAAGAGCCCGAATTAGCCTTAGACCCTGCTCTGTTCACTGCGCTCAGCCAGCGCTTTCCCCGCATTCGTCAGGTGCAGATTCGCCTAACGCGGGGCCGCAGCCAAAACGAAATGACTCAGTTTCGCTACAACGTTTTGCTGCACATGGAAGGGGGCAGCAAAACGGGGGATTGGGATACGTCGGGCGAGATCGGAATGGTCGCCCCAACAGTCGAGTGGCTGGACTGGTCGCATCAGCCGCTAACAGTGGATGAAATACACCGCCGCTTACTTCAGGCCCAGCCGCCAATTCTAGGCCTGGCAAACGTTGCCAACCAGCGCGTGTGGGCAGCTCTCCAGGTGGAGGACTGGCTATCACAAGCGGCGCTGCCCAAAACCGTAGGCCGAATGCGGGAGCAGCTTCAGGCCTTAGAGCCGCCTCACTTGGCAGCGATTGATCCTCAGGACTGGTGGGATTTGGCATCGGCTTTGCCCTACCGGGTTGAGATTAGCTGGTCAATCACCGCCCACTCAGATGCGGACGGGGGAGCCTACAGCGTGCTGTTTATTCACAAGGATGTTCCAACACCCACCGCGCTGCTGCCCTCCCCGCCTACCCAGGATTGGTATAGCTATGCCAATAGCCCCCTGCAGTCGCAGCTAGCCCGCCAGCTCATCCCCGAGCTGCGCCACCACCTGGGTCAAACCCTACCAGCCTATATGGTGCCAGCGGCCTTTGTGCCGCTAGAAGCGCTGCCTGTAAACACTAACGGCAAGATCGATCGCCGTGCTCTGCCGCCTCTGGAGATAAGCAGCGATCGGGCGTTACAGGAGCCGGAACAGCTTTCTCTCAGCAGCCCTACAGAGGCAGCGCTGGTTGAAATCTGGCAAGACCTGCTGCGCGTTCGCCAGGTGGGCCGCCACGACAGCTTTTTTGATCTGGGCGGCCACTCCCTGCTGGCAACTCAAATGGCCTCTCGCGTTCACGATGCCTTCGGGATAGAGCTACCGCTGCGCAGCGTGTTTGAGTCGCCAACGGTCGCGCAGCTGGCGCCGCTGATTGAGAGCCTGCGGTCAACTGGCTCCAGCTCTCAAGCGCCGGCGCTGGTCAAACTCGACCGGGCTGCCCATCGGCAGGTGCGACGGTCAAAGACTGGTTCACAAGAGCCATTGCAGTTAGGCAGTAGCCCGCAACCTTCCTCTGCCGCTGTGTCTGAACTTGCTGAACCCTCGGTGTTGGAGGTTGAACCCCCTTCCCCGGAAGCCTCAGTGAACGAGCACTCGCCCCTGGTGCCGCTGACCCTGGGTAGCCAAGAGCCGCCTTTCTTCCTGGTCCACCCAATCTTTGGCGTGGTGTTTCCCTACTTAGAGCTAGCCCAGCGGCTGCAATTCCTTAGCCCTTCCGGTTCTGGCCCCAGCATCTACGGGGTGCAGCCCCGGGGGCTAGAGGGAGACCTGCCGCCACTCCAGCAGATTGAGCCGATGGCGGCTCACTACCTACAGGCCATTCAAGCAGTTCAGCCCCAAGGGCCGTACCGCTTAGGAGGCTGGTCGTTTGGCGGACTAGTAGCTTTTGAGATGGCCCAGCAGTTACAGCAGGCAGGCGAAACGGTCTCGCTGCTGGCGATTTTAGATTCCCCCGCCCCGGCTGCGGACGCCTCTCCCTCGCTCGGCAAGCGCCTGAAGTTTCTGCTCGGTACGGCCGTGTGGTCAACGCTGCCGTTTTTGCTGGACTACGGCGCGATCGCAACTACCCTCACGACTCCAAATCATCAGCCTCGCCGAGGGTTCAAGCGGTGGCTGGCGCGGCAGCATGGGGGTGCGATCGCAAATCTGCTCCCTCCAGAATCGCGCCTAAAGCTGCTCGACGAGGCCGCTATTTTGCGAATTTTGAAGGTGTTTTATGCCAATAGCCAGGCGGCTTATCGCTACCAGCCCCAGCCCTATTCTGGCCCAGTGACGCTGTTCAAAGCTGCAGAACAGCCCGATTTCGGTCCCAAAGACCCCACGCTCGGATGGGACCGCCTGACCGAAAGTGTTCAGGTTCACACCGTGCCGGGCAACCATCTCTCGATGATGAAACCGCCCCAGGTGGAAATGTTAGCTGAGCAGCTGCAGCCTTACCTGTAAAGTGCTCGGTGACTACTCCGCTATTTACCCCCTTGAAAACTGCCAACTCCCCATTCAAAGTGTGACAAAGCGCTCAGGAGACTCCCGAAAACAGCAGAGCCTGCACACCTTTCCAGAGACCCCATGAACCAGCGCAGCAATGCCGATGCTAGGGGATTTCTAGCGGGGGAGGTTTGGAGGGCGCGCCCGCTCTCCAAAGGGGGTTTGGGGGCCTGCCCCCAAGCATCAATCCCACACCCCAGCAAGCCCAGCCGATCCACGGCTGCCCCTCAATCAGAGCATGACGAAGCCCTAAGGTGAGGGGCAAAATTTTTGGCCTTCGATCGGTTTCGTAAGTAGCACCCCATAAGTAAACATAAGATGTCATTGCGTAGCTTGCTTCCCGCAGGGTGCGAAGCGCGGCAATCTCATGGAGGGACTACTCTTGGAGATTGCTACTCAAGAGAAGCCGCAAGCGTCTACGGCCTAAGGGCCACTCTTCCAGAAGGCTTACGCCTACGCAATGACATCTTCTGGGTATGACGGTTATTTATGTCGGGCTACTTATTACGGCCTAATGAGAACTTTGATGCAGTTATCCTTCTTATGCTTAAAGAGCTCAAAGCCCTGGCGAGTCTCCTCTAGCGGCAGCGTGTGAGTAAACACGCGCGACGGGTCAACTTCGCCGTTGGCAACGCGCTCTAGCAGCATGGGAATGTACTTCTGGCCGTACATCTGCCCCATCTTGAAAGTGAGGCTCTTGTTCATCGCCGCGCCCATCGGCAGCTTGTCCAGCATGCCGCTGTAGACTCCCATAATCGACAGGGTGCCGCCCTTGCCGCAGGCCAGCATCATCTGCCGCAGTACGCTGGGTCGATCTGTCTCTAGACGAACGGCCTGCTTGGCCTTGTCGTAAAGATCCTCCATTGTATTGGTACCGTGGGCCTCCAGGCCAACGGCGTCAATACAGGCATCGGGACCCCGCCCA
>DATNQE010000033.1:0-2683 GCA_036702895.1 Trichocoleus sp.
GGATGGCCTACCGCCGCCGCCGCCGCCAGCGGCGAGCAAACCCCCGGCACTGCCCGCACCTGCAGCTCGGGGTGCTCCTGCTGTAGCGTTTGGGCCAAATAGGTAAAGGTGCTGTAGAAGCTGATGTCGCCCTCTGAAGCAAAAACCACGTCCTGCCCCTGGTTCAGGTAGGGCCAGACCCGCACCGCCGCCCCTTGCCAAGCTGCCTCTAACACTGCTGGGTCGCGGTCAAAGGAAAAGGTCAGGGGCAGCTGAACCTGATGCGGCTGTAGCCAGGGCGCGATGATCTGTTGAGCCATGCCGAGCTGCCCGTTGCGCCCGGCCGGAAAGGCCACCACCGGCGCTGCCTGCAGGAGCCGCAGCGCCTTGACCGTCAGCAGTTCTGGATCTCCCGGCCCCACACCTATGCCAGTAAGCTGGCCAACAGCCGGAGTAGCAGTAGAGCTATGCTCTGGATCACTAGCCAATTGCCCTAGCTGAGCATTTACGAATAGAGACAGAGACGACTCCATAGGATTTCAGCAGGATTTTTAGAAAGGTCTCTTAAAAGAAGCTCTCTCAGCGTAAATCCTCACGGCGCAGCCGCGACACTTTGGTCAGTCGGATAAGACCCTAGCAAAACCCGCCACACAACTCACTGCGCTCCGGCTTGTTTCCAGTGCTTCATTTCCTCGTCAATAAAGTGATTGACTAACTCCTGATACATCTTTTCAATAGCATCTGCGTTGAGCCCCTCCTCCTCGGCCCAGGCTCGGCGCTGCTGCAACATCGCCTGTAGGCGTTCAGGGGCTCTAACAGCGGCTGCACTTGACTTAAACTTAGAGGCAGCTTTGACGTATGCGAACCGTTGGCTCAACAGCGCAATTACCTCGCGGTCTAGTCGATCAATTTCGGCTCGAATGTCCGCCATGTCCTTGCATTGATCGGGGCTTTTCATTATTTGAGGAGAATAAACATCAAATCCGGCTTTGCGATCGCAACTCCCCCACATTACTCAACTACGGACGGCTCCAAAATCTGACCTGCTTGCCAGTTGAGTCAGTGCAGGTCAGATAACCCCCGTCCCATCCCAAGCCCCAATTAAGGAAAGGCTCAACTGGCGTTCAACGCTGCTGGCACCTTCGATGGAGCTGTGGAAAGGGTTTTCTTGACCACCAGCCGAACCGGAGAAGGGCCAGAGGTTAAACCCCGACGCACAGGCCGCACGGGGCGGTTGTCTGCCAGGGCCAGTTCAACGCGGGACAGTATGCGGCTCAAGACAACTTTCATCTCAAACTGAGCAAACGCCATGCCGATACAGCGGCGGCTACCGCCCCCAAAGGGCAAGTATTCAAAGGGGGAAAATTGGCGCTCTAAAAAGCGTTCCGGCCTGAACTCATCGGCCTCTGGGTAAACCTCCTCTCGGTGATGGGCCAGGTAGATAGAGCCGATGACTGCGGTGCCAGGTTCTAGTCGGTGCCCCATCAACTCCACTGGCGATCGCACCACCCGTGGAAACGTCAGCATCCCCACTGGAAAGATTCGCAGCGTTTCGCTACAAACCGCATTGAGATACGGAAGGCGCAAAAGGGAACTGAAATCGAGGGAATTATCTAGCGGCGCCAGCTCCTGCAGCAGTTGCTCTCGAACCTTATGTAACTTATGAACCCAGTACAGCGCCCAGGTTAAAGCCGTGGCGGTTGTCTCATGACCAGCTATTAAAAGCGTCATCAGCTCATCGCGCAGCTCCACCTCGGTCATGGCCTCACCTGCTTCGTCTTTGGCGGACATCAGCAACGTGAGAATGTCGCTACGAGAAGGGTCTGGGTGTCTTCGCCGCTCAGCAATTTCAGCATAAATGATGTCGTCTATCTGCTGCCGTTTGCGGACAAAATCGCCCCACGGGCTCAGCGGACCCCAATCCTTCCGCAGGCTGGGAAAGTAGAGCAAACTAACGCTCATTGGATTGCTCATCCCATCGAGCATGACGCTCAAAAGTGTCTCTAACTGCTGATAGCGAGGCCCCTCAGTTAGGCCAAACACGGCTCTTAGAATGATCCGCAGGGAAATAACCTGCATAGGCTCACGAACGAGAAAAGGTTGGTCAATGCTCCACTTGCTAATAACCTCATCTGTAATGTCACTGATGATTTGCCCGTAGGAGCGCATCCGCTCGCCGTGAAAGGGAGGCATCATCAGCTGGCGCATTCTGCGATGGCGGTCGCTACTTAAGCCAATAACGGATTGGGGACCCATCAGAGGTTCAAAGAGGCCGTTGAGTTCACCAGGGGCATCAAATAGCTTGGACTCATCGCTGGTCAGAATAGCCTGCAGCGCTTGGGGATGACTAAAAAAAACAACAGGAGCGAATTTTTCACCGAGCCTAACGGTAAAGCAGTCACCAAATTGATTAGTACAGCGGCGCATGAACGAAAAGGGCCTGGCAATCCAGTGAACCATCTGCCAAATTGGCGGCGCTGTAGGACCTGGGGGGAGTGACATAATGGTTCCTTGGCTACAGAATTTTTAGGGGTGGCAAAAAAGCGAATGCTTTGAAATGTAGTGCGATGAACCTGATGAGATATCAGCTTTCGAATTCACTAAAGCACTCTGCGGTTCTGAAATTATCCTCTGAACTGAAAAACAAAATTCTATTTTTAAGAAAGTCATCAGAAGCGTTAGAAGTTCAGTTTGGATGCTGCAG
>DATNQE010000076.1:0-7985 GCA_036702895.1 Trichocoleus sp.
CCCTCTTCAATTGACTTTTTAGGTCAGCCTGTAAAGATGAAAGGGCTCTAGCGAGAGTAGCGCATTGGAGTAGAAAAATCCTGTCTAAACGGCTCAGTATGGAGTGAGTCCTAAACTCGTCGGCTTTGATGCATTGATTCGATGCATTGAAGCGCTTGGTTTAATGACTGTGCTTGCTGATGGCTGCCATGGCCAAAGACCTCCCAAGAGCGTCATGCGGTTTGGCTCGGTTTAGCAGTCAGGCACTGGAGACGTTAGAGAATCATAGTTGCGATCGAGTTTTGAGTTCCTACGCCTCACCGTAACACAGCAATACGGGCGCGGCAACTGCCCTTAATTCATTTGTCGTCCGTTGCAGTAGTTGGCCCTTAAGGACAAAAATTCAAGTCCAGTGAGCAGAGCTGGCACAAATTATTCCACCAACCTCCAGAGAAATAGCGATAACAGATCGAGCGGGTGTATCGGTTTTTGTAACCCTGCGATCAAGACTCGATCTTCCCTAGAAAATCACAATTAAGCGCCACCCTTAGTAGCTGCCGTAAATTGCAACCACGCGTTTCTGCTGTGATTGTGCCTATCTAGCAGCGCTGCCGTCCGTGTGGCTCCCCTTTACGTTATCAATTTCCCCCCATGAAACTCTTGACTAGTATTTTGCCTCTAAGCGGCCTCCTGCTGGCTACCGTTGGGCTGCTGGGCTGCGCCAACCCACAAACGCAGCCCCAGCCGGAACCCCTGCCAACGGAACAGGCTGGCCCCGCATCAACCAACTCTGATTCTGCAGCTCCCGGTGACGCAACGCTACCGGCAGAGCAGCCGGGCTGGGCAGCTATTTTGGGAGAGACTTCTGCCCCAGCAGGTTGGCAGGTTAGCCCCTGCATCAACCCAACGCTGCTCTGCGTTTATGAAAACGGCGAGATTATTGGCACAGTCGAGCTTTTCGTAGAGCCCGTGGAGGGGTCTAATTTTGGGACCCAGCTGGCAGAGTCTGGGGGTGATCAAGCCCGTGCTCTAGAAGCCTGGATCGCTGACCACTACAACACCATTGAGAGCGATCGCAAAATTGGTGCCCCCGAGCTCAAGTTCACAACAGAAGCCCCCGAACCCGCTGCGGTAGGCAGCTTGCCTGGGCTGCGCTACGGCTTTACAACGACCCATGCCAACGGCAATCTAGCTGACCGCACTAGAGGCTATGTGGCAACCGATGGCACCACGCTGTACGTGATCGTTACCGGCGTCATCAACGGCGATCCGACTGGGTCATTTTCTAACATTGAGGCTGCTCAGCAGTTTGAGCCCTACCTGGCAGAAATCGTGGCGGGGCTAACCCTATGAGCCGCGCCCTGTCGCTAGAAACCCCAGCGCAGCAGACCCACTTTTTACTGAAGTGGGTACTGGCGAACACAGCGGGTGGCTTTTTAATTGGCCTGCTGGAAAATAACGGGCTGCAGTTCACCGCTACACTGACCCTCACGGGAGCCATTTTAGGGTCCTTGCAGTGGAGCATTTTGAGCCCATCGCTGCGGTGGCGGCGCTGGTGGCCTTTGGCAAGCGCTATGGGTTGGCTGGTGGGCAGCCTAATCATTGCCAGTAGCTACAGGCTCTATGGCCCTCTAGCTCAAACCCTCTGGCGCCAAATGGGATTGTGGGAAGTCTTTTGGCTAAACCTGCTGACCGGCTCCATCGCTGGGCTGCTGATGGCGATTGCCCAGGGGTGGATACTAGCCAGGCAGGGGCGAGCGGTTCCTCTTTGGTGGGCGGCTGGTCTACTTGGGGGAGCAGCTCAAGGAGGTGTCAGCGCAGCGCTGTGTGCCGCAGCCTGCCCGGTGCTGCCCAGTCTTGTGGTCGGAGTTGTCAACGCAGGCGGTTGGGCTATCTACGGAGGCCTAACAGGTCTAGTTCTGCTGGTTCTGCTGCAAGATCCTGCTGAAGTTGAGGGAACAGGTTAGGGCAATCAGCCAGAGTACGGCCCTGCTAAGGAGAAATCAGGCCTGCAGCGCTACTGCCCGTAATCAACTTATCAACTCACCCCTTGAGCCCAACTCTTAAGAGCCCACCTCCCCAAGGCTCTCTATCTTTTTCTGCATCTAATTCTTAATTCCTCGCAATCTTTAAAACACATCCTATGAAACGCGTAATCTACGCCCTCCTTTTTTTGGCCACTAGCCTGATTACTCCAAGCATTAGCTGGGCAACTATAGCTCAGAGCCCAGCGGCTGCCCCCCTCACTGCATCTGCATCCATAAACGCGCCCGCCTTAAGCCCAACCTTAGCTCAAGCTGCCCGCATTGACTTAAGCACGCTGCAGGGGCATTTGGATGCGCAGAACTGGCAGGCTGCCAATGCTGAAACCCGCCGCATTCTTGAGATTTGGGTGCACCCCAATGGAGACGTTTACGCAGAGCCGCTCGCCGCTAATATTCCTGCGGAGGTGCTGCAAACCCTGGACCAGGTTTGGAGCCAGGCCAGCGGCGGACGGTTTGGCTTTAGTGCTCAACAGCCCATTTGGGAAGCTGCTCGCGCCCAGCACCCGAACAATACCGATGATGCCGCCAAAGCCTTTGGCGATCGTGTAGGCTGGACGCGGCCGGTCCGCGACAACGACAATTTTGTTGCTCCCGACTGGCTGACTGAGCGTGAGCTCAACTTTTCTCTGAATGCGCCTGTAGGACACCTACCCTGGGCGGGCATTTCGTGGGAGCGTATCGAAAGTTTGGTGACGGCTCAGGGCTGCGGCAGCTGCTCTATCGACGCCCTATACCTACAGGGCGAGCGGTTTAACCGCTACCTGCCAACGCTCTTTAACTGGCTATCCACAGCGCTGGAGGCAACCGTAACCGAAGTCGGCTCCTGGCGGCAGCCCCGCTTAGCCCACACCGTCACTCTGCAGGCCCTCTACCCCAACAACAGCTGTCCGGTATACACCCTCGATACGGCTATCAGCCCCGACAGCCGCATTTTGGCGGTCAGCAGCTACAGCTACGAACGCTCCTGCGGCGGGCCTCCTGAAAACAGCACCCTGGCGCTATGGAACACCGAGCGGGGCACTCGCATCATTACTCTGCTGAGGGGACGGGCGACAGAAGCCCTTTCCTACTCCGGGCCAGCCCAGGAGCCATCGACCGAGTCGACTCGCATCGTTGGCGATGTGGCCAATTCGGTTGCCTTTAGCCCCGATGGTCGCCTAGTGGCTGCAGGACTTTCTAACGGCACTGTGCGGCTGTGGGCGACGGATACTGGCACAGCGGTACGCACGCTGAGCGGTCATCGCTACGCGGTGCGGGCGATTGCCATTAGCGCCAACGGTCAGCTGCTGGCCAGCGCCAGCTCCGATCAGACTATTCGGTTGTGGAACCTGCAGACGGGCCAGCTTTTGCGCACCCTAACGGTAGAACCCTCCAAAGGCATCGTTCAAACCTTACTGATTAGTCCGGACGGTCAGCGGCTAGCGACCGCCACCAATCGCAACACGCTGCAGCTGTGGGATGCCCAGAGCGGACGGCTGCTGCGCACCCTAGCGGATGGAGCAACGCCGGTCTCCTTTAGCCTACCGCTGGCTTTTAGCCCCAACAGTCAATTACTGGCAGCTGCCGACACCGACAACAGCGTTAAGCTGTGGAACGCGGGCAGTGGAGCCCGAATTATCACGCTCAAAGGACATAGCGATCGCATTCACAACCTCGCCTTCAGCCCCGACAGCCAGCGCCTGGCCAGCAGCGAGGAAAAAACGGCCTACCTATGGGATTTGCAGACCTACCAGCCGCTGCATACCTTTAGCCTGGTGCAGTCGGCGGGCCACCCCGTCATGCCTGACAACTTAGGCTACTTAGCCTTTAGCCCCGACGGCAGCGTGCTGGCAGCCAGCACCCTACTGCTGCCTCTTGTGCAGAGCGAGCCAATTCCTAGTCAGGGTCTGACGCTTTGGGACACAGCCAGCGGTCAGCCGCTGGAGCAGATTCGCAACGTGGCTCAGTTTCAGTTCAGCCCCAACGGCCAGTTTCTAATTGCCAGGGGTCAAGGCGTGCAGATCTGGCAGCCCTACAGCAGTCCGATTACTACCTCGTACTAGCCTAACCAGCTGCAAAGTCTAGAGGTAAAGCAGTAGACGGATTGTTTAGGACAAGGGGTGCAGGGGTGAAACCCCTGGCTGGGGGCTATGCCCCCACACACCCATTCCTCCAAACGTCCTAACTAACTCGACAGAAGCTACATTTAGGGGACAAGGGCGATTTTTGGAAAAGTCGTCACGGCCCCTTGGCGGCGGCGTAGCTGCCGCGCCTGATACAGCAAGCGCCAGGCAGCCGGGGAAGCCACTGCGGGTAGAGCAATGGCGAACGCCTGGCTGACCTGGCGCTGTTTCAGGGCCACCAAGCCCCAGTGAAGGCGAAGATAATTTCGGGTAGTGGCTAGCGGCGGCAGCTGATCGCGATAGGCAGGGCTCACACGCTCGTAGATACGCTCTTTGATCAGGACATTGATCTCGTAGCGCTTCTTCACGTCCAGCGTGGTGTTGTAGTTGCCGGGCCAGACCGTACGGTAGGCCAAGCAGCGATTGATGAATAGGGCATCGCCAAACTGAGCCACTCGCAGCCAGGAATCAATCTCGTCGCAGAAGTAGGTCATGGATACGTCCCACCCGCCCGATTGAACAAAGGCATCCCGCCTAATGGCCACCTGCACAGGGGTACCAAAGGGCACTTGATCCAGCAGCATGCCGTAGTGGATCGCCTCTTGGGGAATGTAAAAGAGCTGACCCGGCCCTGAAATCAACGTGCGGCTGAGCTCTTGTTCGTTCACCGTCACCTGGGCGGATTGACAGGAGCAAATAACTGACTGTGGGCGATGGGCAATCGCATCCATCATCACCTCGACGCAGTTCGGCGCCAGGTAGTCGTCATCGTCTAGCAGCTTGATCCATTCCCCCGTAGCGGCCTCAACTCCAGTGTTAACCGCCCCGGCATGATTGAGATTGGTGGGGTTACGCACATAGCGCACCCGCTCACCCAAGCTGTGCATATAGGCTTCCGTGCCGTCAGTAGAGGCATTATCGGCCACCACCACTTCGCAGGGCACTGTTTGGTTCAAGGCTGAGTCGATGGCCCGTTTGAGCAGGTCGAGGCGGTTGTAGGTGGTGATGACGATGCTAAATTTCATAGCTTTTAGGTAGATACAGCTAGCCGTCCCTACAGGACGTTATAGCGCTAATCGATTGAGCCAGAATATCCACACTTTCCAGGGCGGCTCTCCTAGCTAAACAGCAGGGCAGCTGCTGGCGAGAATGGATAGATTAGCCGGATAGCTCTAGATACTAGGACCTGCTGCCGAGCCATCTATCCCTAATGGCCAGCTTTGGCTATCCGAAGCTCTCTTACAGTGCCCTATCCCTCAACAGGAGCCAACACGATTATGGCCTCCATTTCTGATTCCATAAATCCTGAGTCTGCTGACCCTTTAAGCAGCGTCAAAACCTTAAATGCAAGTGGATGCACTCTTTGCGAGACAGGTCAATTTGAAGCCGCGGTGAGGGTTTTTGATGATGCGATCGCACTTGCTCCCAACCACTGCACCACCTGGAACAACCGGGCCAACGCCTTGAGCGGGCTCAATCGCTACGCCGAAGCGCTTTCGGCCTATGACAAAGCCGTTGCACTCAATCCGACTTACCACCAGGCCTGGTTCAACCGAGGTCAATTGCTCAGAGAAATGGGTGCCTACGGGAATGCTCTGGCATCGTATCAGCAGGCGATTAATCTGGCAGACGATCCTCGCTACATCCACGCCAGAGAGACCATTTGGGTTAAAGGTCACCTGTTTACCGATCAGCGCATTGTTTAAACCCATAGCTTAAGGGACTGAAGGTCTTCACCCTCAGTCCCTTAAAGGTCTAATTCAATGTAAGAGTCGAAAAGGTCCTATAACAAGGACAGACGGTCTTTGAGGATCTCCGACTGCTTTTGGGCCTCGGCCAAAGCATTGCGGGCACCCTGTACGACATCAGCCGGAGCCTTGTCGACAAAGCCAGCGTTGCTGAGCCGTCCAGAGAGCGCCTTGATCTCACCCTCGATCTTGCCCAAGTCCTTCTCCAGCTTGGCCCGCAGCGCCTCGACATCGACAAAGCCCGTCAGCGGGATCAGCACCTGCACTGTACCCACAACCCCAGCAAACATTTTGGGTGGAGTGGTCTCAACCGGTTCTGCGGGGGTAGGCGAGGCTGCAAGCAACCCCTGGGTAACAGGTTCTGCAGGCGGCAGCAGCGGCTGCGGTTTAGCTGGCTTGATCTGCTTAGGCTTAGCCCCCCGGGGCAACGCCTGCCGTTCACCCAGGATCTCCCGCCGCCACTGGGCCACCTCAGCCCAAAACCGCTGCCGTTTCTGAGCGTTGAGCAGGTTGCGGCTGACGAACCACACGGGGTAGCCAATGCCCACCAAGCGCAGCGACCCTGCCAGTGGCGGAATACCCTCGATACTGCCCACCAGGGAAGCCAAAATGCGGAGCACCACTACCAACAGGCCCAACAGCAGCAAGCTTACTGCCGGTCGCCGGACATCGCTAAAGAATTCGCCCAGGTAGGTCAGCGGTTCCTCCAGCAGGGGCCGCATGGTCGTCCAGAAGTCGTTGAATTCAGCAGCCACCGCTTTGACATCGACTTTGGGCGATCCGGGCAGGTCCTCTACGGCTGCCTCCACGGCATCCAGCGTGGTAGCGGGGGCTTCTCCCTCAATGGTCAGGGTTTCGACCTTCGCCGCATCCTTGATATAGCCGGCGGTCGCCAGCAGAATTCGCCGCTCCTCCGGGTTCTCAGTTTTGAGAATTGCCTCGATACGGGCACCGGGCTTAATGCCCGCCTCGGCACGCAGGTTGCGCACCGTACGAATCGTGCCGATCAGCAGGTCAAAGTCGCTCTCCAGCGCCGTATCGATCAGGCTCTCCTCAACGCTGGGGTAGGGCTGCACCGCCAGGAAAGTATCTTCCCCAGGCTGGGTCAGGGTATGCCAGACCTCCTCGGTGATGTGGGGCATGAACGGGTGCAGCAGCTTGAGGATGCCGTCGAGCACAAAGGCCAGGGTTTGCTGAGCTACGAGCTTGGTGGGGCCGCCCGCCTGCAGCCGGGGCTTGACTAGCTCAATATACCAGTCGCAGAAGTCGCCCCAGATGAAGTCGTACAGCTCTTTGGCCGATTCGCCCAAGCCGTAGTTGCCCAGGTAGGTGCGAATCTTCTGCGTCACTTGGTTAAAGCGCGACAAGATCCAACGGTCGGCCAACTCCAGGTTTGCCGGGTCGGGTTGGCCTAGCTGCGCCGGGGTTTTGCCCTCCAGGTTCATCATCACGAAGCGGGAGGCGTTCCAAAGCTTGTTGGTGAAGTTGCGCGACGCTTCGACCGAGACCGATTCGTCGGTTTTGCGATCGTACTCCAGGCGAATATCTTGCCCCGCCCCGGCCACTTCCCGAATTAAGGTGTAGCGCAGGGCGTCGGTGCCGTACTTGTTGATTAGCAGCAGCGGGTCGATGCCGTTATTGGCCGACTTCGACATCTTTTTGTTGTTCTCGTCCCGCACCAGCCCGTGAATGTAAACCGTTTCAAAGGGCATGGTGTCGGTGAAGTGGCCCGCCATCATCGTCATCCGGGCAACCCAGAAAAAGATGATGTCAAAGCCCGTCACCAGCGTAGTGGTGGGATAGTAGGTCTGGAAGTCTGCCGTGTTCTCATCGGGCCAGCCCATTGTCGAGAACGGCCACAGGCCCGAAGAGAACCAGGTGTCGAGCACGTCGGGATCTTGCGCTAGCACCACGTCGGGGCCAAACTGCTCCACGGCTCTGGCCCTGGCTTCGGCTTCGTTCTGCGCCACAAAGAAAGGCGTGGTGTCGGTAATGTCGCCGCCCGTTTCGCTGACGGCGTACCAGGCCGGAATCTGGTGGCCCCACCAAAGCTGACGGGAAATGCACCAGTCCCGCAGGCTCACCAGCCAGTCGCGGTACACCTTGGTCCA
>DATNQE010000069.1:0-5685 GCA_036702895.1 Trichocoleus sp.
AGGGAATGCTGGGGTTAGGTTTTGGCCAGCGCCCCTTTTGCTAAAGGCCTATAAATCTTGAACGGCTGGATTTTCAACAAAGCGGTGGACTTTAGAAGAGCAGCCCGCCTTACCTTTTCAAAAACTTGTTTCAAAAACTTAGTTTTAAAGACTGGCTGAGGGCCGCAATCGACTGCGGCGAGTCTGTATCTATTTTGAAATCCTAGCGGGAAACTCTACCTAACTGTATGGCTGCAAAACTGACGAAAGACGCTTTGCCCCCCGCTGAAAAATGGTTTTTGGGACTTTTAGCCGGGGCTTATCTAGCCCTGTTTTTGACCATTCTGCTGCTGGCCTACACCAACCGTCTGCCGTCTTTTCTGGGGGAAATTCCTTACTACGACAAAATCGGTCATGTTGTGCTCTATGCAGTTCCCACCTATTTGGGGCATCGGCTGTGCCGCTACCGCCAGATTGTTTGTTGGGTTCCCCTATTTCCGGCGCTGTTTGCTCTGTTTACCGTAACGGAAGAGCTGGGGCAGAGCCTATCGCCCTACCGCACCCTAGACCCCACCGACCTAATCGCTAGCTTCATCGGAATTGCTGTCGGGTGGCAGCTCGCTGAGCGCAGCCGGTATCGTCCCTAGAGCCTTAAGTCGGAGTTGACGCAGGACGAATCACCCCCAATCAAAGTTCTCCAAAAAGAGCTTTTGGCCGGAGCACATCGTTAGGGGCTCCAGCGCATAATGTGCCTTGCTAACAGCAGCATTGGCAGGAGTTCCCTGTTGCCGCTAACGCCCCAGCACTGTAGTTAAAAGGCAATATTGGGGATGAAAACGTCTGCGAAATCGGGACGCCCTAATTTCCAGGGGTTAGGGGCGCGGGCTGCTGCGGCTGTGTACTGCCAGGGTTTAGAGGCTGGCTAGGCGGTGCTCCCAAGGGTGATGAGGGCTCGCCGAAGGGCGAGAGCGGTGCATCGGAGGGCGCTGGAGAGAGGGGGCTGCCAGGAGCTGGTTGGGTTGGCAATAGCCCGTCCTGACCAGGCTCTAACCCTGGCTGTTGGCCCGGTTGGGCGCCAGGCTGTTGGGACTGAGCAGCATCGCGCGGCAGAGTCGCCAGGGCTACTCGGTCGCCGCCGACCGAGCGCAGCAGATCGAGCACGGCTACGACGTCCTCGTAGCGGGCGTCCCGGGAAGCATAGAGAACGATCAGGCCATTGGGCGCCACCTGCTGGTGCTGCAGCAGCACGTCGTAGAGCAGGTCGAGGGTGACCGGCTGTTGATCCAGGTAGACCTGACCAATGGCGTCGATGCTAACGTAAAGCCGCTCCGGAACGGCTTGAGGTGTTGTCTGCCCGGGCAGGGGTTGACCTGTTTGAGCAGAGGGCAAATCCAGATCGATGGCCTGCTGCCGGGTCAGCCCCACCGCTGCCAAGATAAAAAAGATGAGAATACAAAAGATGACGTCGATCAGCGGCACCAGCTCAAGGCGCACATCATCCGAAGGATTTTGAGTGTCGAGCAGATCAAGCTTCATACAGGGTTAACTTCGGAAGCGGGAGTGGCGTCTGAAAGCGGAACGGGAACTGGAGCTGTAGGGCTGGGCCGCTTTGACCAAGCCTGGCGATAGAGCAGCTCTAGCTCACTGCCGGACTGGCGCAGCACCTTGGCCTGGCCGAAGACAAAGCCGGTAAAGAGGCGGTAGAAGGCGAGGCTGGTGATAGCAATAACTAGACCCGCGGCAGTGCTGATCAAGGCTTCAGAAATGCCTAGGGTGGTGCCCGCAATAGCATCTCCTCGGCCTAGGTCCGATAGACTAATGGAGCCCAACGAGTTAATCAGACCACTGACGGTGCCAAAGAGGCCTAGCAGGGGCGAGAGGGCAATAACCGCCTCTAGGATTTTTTCGCCTTTGCGCATGATTGACAGCTCTTCGTTGGCCGAAGTTTCCAGAGCTAGGCGAAAGACTTCAGGGTCAGGGTCTTGCAGTTTCAAAGCAGAGTAGAGAAAGCGCCCCATCGGCAGCATGCGAGAGCGCTCGGCGATTTCTGCTGAAGCAATCCAGTCGCGGCGAGCAGCTTCTAGCACCCGGCCTGCAACTTCTCGCTCCCTCGTCAAAATTCTTGACCAGAACCAGATGCGCTCAATGATGGTGCCCAGGGCCAGGATCGACAGAAATAGCAGGGGCCACATGGCAATACCGCCACGGGCAAAGAGTTCAGGAATATTCAAGGCAACCTCCTAACACCACATCTGCTGCATCAATATCGGCTGTAGTTATCTCTGCTGCACCCACCTAGGATAAGCCAGCAACGGCACACTTATTGTAGAAACTTTAGGACGCTCTGGGATTGGGAACCCAAACCCCATAATTGGCCGATTTAAGCACAAAATCCCTCTTCTTCTCAAAATTAGCTTAAGCGGTCGAGTTAAGGGGGCGAGGCCAATGCCTGCTGCTGAGCCCGCCGGGCCTGCAGTAAATCGAGGATGGCATTAGCAGCGCGATCGCACGCTCCCGGCTCTCCCAGTGCCCGCCGCATACTAGCGTAGCCTGCTAGCATGGTTTGCCGCGCTGCTGGGTTGGTCAGCAGCGCTAGGGCCTGATCGGCTAGGGCTTCGGGCGTGGCTTGCCACTGCAGGAGCTCCGGAACCACGGGCTGCATCTCCACCAGGTTCACTGGGGAGACGTAGGGCAGATTGATTTTGAGCAGGTGTCGCGCTACCCAGGCCGATACCGGGTTGAGCTTATAAAAGACCACCTGGGGCACGTTCATCAGGGCAATTTCCAGGTTGGCAGTGCCCGACTTGGTAATGGCCAGATCGGCAGCGGCAATGGCGTCCTGAGAGCGCCCGTCAACGACCTGCGATCGCAACCCATACTGGGCACAGGCCTGCTCAAAAATGGGGCGAAAGCGATCCGACGAAATCGGCATGAGAAACTGAACTTGCGGCAGCTGCGCCTGCAGCCGCTGGGCCGCCTGGCACAGTGTCGGCAGCATGTACTTCACCTCCTGGGTGCGAGAGGCGGGCAGCAGCGTGACAACCTGGGCATCGTCGGCAATGCCGAGCCGCTGGCGAGCTTCGCGTTTGCTAGGCGGTTCTGGAAAGCGATCCATCAGTGGGTGACCGACCCAGACTACCTCAGCCCCAAATTTTTCAAAGTAGCGGGCCTCTTCCTGGAAGATGGCGAGCATGCGATCGCAGTTGCTGACAATCTGGGTCGTGTCTTTTTGGCTAAAGGCCCAAACCCACTGCTGCGGTGCGATGTAGTAGACCACGGGCAGATTGGGCAGATACTGACGGAGACGCCGACCAATCACCAAATTGGGATTCATGTAGTCAATGAGCACCGCCAGGTCGGGGGGCTCGGCCGCCAGCCGCTGCCGCGCCAGCCGCTGAATCCGGAGGGTGGGCAGGAAGTAGGGCAGCGCCTCGAAAATGCCCACAGAGCCAATGCTGGTAGTGTCGGCAATCAGGGATGCTCCCGCTGCCGCCATGCGCTCTCCCCCCAGGGCCAGCACCTCTAAGGACAGCTGCCGCTCAGCCGCCTGCCGCTTGAGCGCCGCTACCAGCAAAGCTCCTTGCAAGTCGCCCGAAACTTCGCCCGTGCTAACGAAAAGCCGCAGCGGTTGAGTCTGCGTTAGCGGCATCGACGGCCCATCTGTGTGTAGCCCCTGCACCTGCTAGTCCTCATCTGCTGATTTTGACTTTTTCGCGCCCCCTTTTCCGGGAATACTGCCCCGTCGCCGTCCCCCGGAGTGCGACTCCTTGAGGAACTGCTGTAGATGCAGCACATGTTCGTTGTCCGAGAGCGGATCAAGGCTCTGCAGAGCGGCATCAAAAGAGTGCTCAGAGCGATAGAGCAGCCGAAAAGCCTGCTTCAGCTCCTGAAACGTGCGGCCGCCGTTGCTGTTGGTAATGCCTGCTCGCCGCAGGCCCACCAGGTTAAGCCCGCGCACTCGGCAGGGATTGCCCTCGACAATGGTGTAGGGCGGTACGTCTCGGTCAATTCGGCTCATGCCGCCGACCATGGCATAGCCACCAATGCGAACGAACTGGTGAACCCCCAGCACACCGCCAATGACCGCATTCGACTCCACCTCGACATGTCCTGCCAGCGCCACCGAGTTGGCAATGACGATGTTGCTGCCCACTACGCAGTTGTGAGCTAGATGGACGTAGGCCATCAGCAGGTTGTTGTCCCCCAGGACGGTGGCCTCCCCTGCACCCGTGGCCCGGTTGATGGTGACGTACTCGCGGATCAAGTTGTTATCACCAATCTTGACCCGGCTCATGGAGCCGTCGTACTTGCGGTCTTGGCTCTCCAAGCCGATGGCGGCCCCTGGGAAAATTCGATTTTGAGCACCAATTTCGGTATCGCCGTCAATCACCACATGAGCACCGATCTCGGTGTCGGGGCCAATGGTAACTTTCTCACCGATTACTGCGTAGGGGCCGACTTTAACACTGGGGTGCAGTTTGGCGCCGGCATGGATTACAGCCGTGGAATGAATAAGTGTAGTCAAAGTCATGCCTCCGGAAACCAGAGCGTTGGGTAGAATGCACAGGTCAGTGCACTGCGGGCAGTGGCAAGGGTTTTAAGCCACGATCTAATCCACAACAGAGAACATCAGCTCTCCCTCACAGGCGAGTTGGCCATCGACCTCGGCCCGTGCCTGCATCTTGCCAAATCTTAAGCGCTTGATAGCCAGCAGCTCCACCGTCATGACCAGTTGATCGCCCGGCACAACCGGACGGCGAAAGCGCACTTTGTCAATGCCCGCAAACATGCACAGACCGGAGACTCCGGGAATCTGCGTTAGCACGATGCCGCCCACCTGAGCCATCGCTTCGACAATCAGCACCCCGGGCATAATCGGGCGATTGGGGAAGTGGCCCTGAAACTGCGGCTCGTTGAACGTAACGTTTTTGATCCCGACTGCTCGCTGGCCGGGAACGTAATCAATAATGCGATCTACCAGGGCAAACGGATAGCGATGGGGCAGCAGGGCCTGAATCTCTTCGGTTGAGAAGGTGCGCTTGATCTCAGGCGCATCGTCAGGCGTCAGTACTGGCTGAGCTGGAGGGGCGATCGTTTGGCCGATCGAGCTGGAAGAATTAACGTTTACCACGGTCTCGGTTTCCATCTGCACGTCAAGGCTGCATCTAACAAGACTGCTCAGCAGGAAGACTGCCAGGAAGGCTGTGCTCTACAGCGGCTGTTCAATGCCAGCTGTATCGTCAGGGCTGGATGGTTAGCCTCCCCACTGCATTAAATGATTCTCCCACTAGATGGCACTTTGAGCAGTTCGCAGCGCCTGTTGCAGAGTTTGGGCTAGCTGCACGTGCAGCCGGTGACTAGCTTTGTACGCCAGAATGTGGGCCAGCGGCAGCCGCCCCAGCAGGCTGATGTCGCCAATTAGATCCAGCAGCTTATGGCGGGCCGGTTCGTTTTCAAAGCGCAGGGGCGGGTTAACCCAGCCGTCTTGGCCGCAGACCAAGGCGTTGTCGAGGCTGCCACCCTGAATCAGTCCTTGCGATCGCAAGTAGTCAATTTGATGGGCCAAGCCAAAGGTGCGCGCTGGGGCCACCGCTTCGATAAACGCATCCCCTGCGTCCTCTTCCTTACTGGCCCAAGACCAGCTGTACCACTGATTGCCAATGGCGGGCACCTCAAAGTCAATGCCGTAGGTAAAGCGCGACTCGG
>DATNQE010000087.1:0-5148 GCA_036702895.1 Trichocoleus sp.
CCGAGTCCGATCAAAGTCTGCCTGAACAGTTTCGGTATCCCAGATCGGGGTATTGACGGCCCCGGGGGAGATGGTAACCACCCGAATACCGTGGGCTCTCTCCTCAACGGCCAAAATCCGAGATAGGGCCATCAGGCCCGCTTTGCTAACGCTGTAGGCACCCCAATCGGGGAATGCAGACTTTCCAGCGATAGAGGCAATGTTGACAATAGTGCCCCGCTGGCGCTGGCGCATATCGGGCAGCACCGCCTGAATGCACTGCAAAACGCTGGTCAGGTTGAGATCCATTACCTGCTGCCAGTCCTGCAGAGAGGTCGTTGCTAGCGGGCCGGTATAGCCCATGCCGGCGCTATTTACTAAGACATCTACAGGGCCAAAATCGGCCACCACACGCTGGATTTCAGCGTGAACCTGGTTTGTCTGAGCCAGATCAACAGCATAGGCTTTTGCCACAACGCCTGTATCAGCCAAGTCAGCAAGTACGGCGTCTAACTTTTGCTGAGAGCGGCTGACTAGCGCGACATCAAAACCTGATTTGGCAAATGCGATCGCACTTGCTCTACCAATACCGCTGCTGGCACCCGTAACGAGCACACGATGGGAGGTACTGGAGTTGGGCCAATTGTTCAAATCAACACACCATTTGTGGAGGAGGGCAGCAATGGGCGGCTGGCAAAGCAAAAGGCATTGCCACGACAAGGCCCAAAGACAAGGCCAGGAGGTGCCAACCCCATGCCGAGCTGAGTCAGGCCAGGGAGACAAAGACTATCAGATTGGGCGTGTCAAGCCAAAATCGTAGTCCTGTCGTGCCATAAACACAGCCAGTAGTGTTTATGTTAACAAACGTTACGAAAATATTAGAAGCAGTTCTCCGAATTCGTGAGGTTCGGCTTCTTCGCCAGAATAGCGCGGTAGGGCCAATAAAAAGATTAACCCTGGCTTAAAGCCTTCAGTAAATGCTAGCTGGCGCCCTCCGTGAAAACGCCAATTCGCCGGAATTTCTCGTACCGCAGCTGCTGCAGCTCTCTAGGCGTTAGCTTTGAGAGTTCCTCTAGGTGCTGCGAAAGAGCATCTTTGAGGATGGTTGCGGCCTTGAGGGGATCGGCATGGGCACCGCCAATGGGCTCAGGCAGCAGCTCATCCAAAATGCCTAAATTCTTGAGATCCCAAGCCGTAATCTTGAGGGCTTCAGCCGCCTGAGCTGACCGGGAAGCATCTTTCCAGAGAATGGCAGCGCAGGCTTCGGGGCTAGCCACGGTGTACACCGAGTGCTCAAACATCATTAGCCGATCGCCCACACCAATGCCCAACGCTCCGCCCGAGCCACCTTCCCCGATAACGGTGCAGAGAATGGGCACCTCTAGGGCAAACATTTCCCGCAGGTTGTAGGCAATGGCTTCCCCTTGGCCCATTTCCTCGGCTTCATAGCCAGGGTAGGCTCCAGGTGTGTCGATAAAGGTGATGATCGGCATGCCGAAGCGATTAGCGTGCTCCATCAGCCGCATGGCCTTGCGGTAGCCGCCAGGGGAGGCCATACCAAAATTACGGACCACGTTGTCTTTGGTGTCGCGCCCCTTCTGATGACCCAGCATCACCACAGGACGCCCCTGAAAGCGGCCAATACCGCCCACTAGAGCGGGGTCGTCTTTGCCGGTGCGACGGTCGCCGTGCAGCTCCACCCACTCGTCGGTGACGGCCTGAATGTAGTCCAACGTGCTAGGCCGCCGTGGATGGCGGGCTACCTGCAGGCGCTGGGCCGGGGTCAGACTAGTAAAAATTTCTTGTCGCAGCTGGTTGGCCCGTGACTCTAGCTTGCGGATTTCAGCAGAGACATCGACCTCATTTTCCTCGGCCAGATCCCGAATTTGCGAAATCCGGGCCTCAAGCTCGGCCAGAGGTTTTTCAAAGTCCAATAGAATTGGTCGGCGCTCAGAGGTTGCCATAGTGCAGCATTCTTAAAAAGCCACAGGCTGCTAGCCAAGGGCAGCAGACCTATTTCCTTAGGGAGAAGCTAGTCTACCATTTCTGTCTGGCCCCTGAACGCTTAAGCCCTTGCCTAGTTCTCAACTCCCTAGCTCCCAAGTGCCCAGTTCTCCAGCACCCGTTCTCAAGTGCCCAGTTATCAAATGCCTGCTTTTGGCTGCCTATACCCTATGGCTGATTGAACTCTAAGCTTTAGGCGTTCAACCGAAACGTCTAAGCCGCAGGCGCTGGCCTAGTATGCCGAATCGGCACGATACCAAGTATCCCTATACTGAAATCACTCTCTGGGATCCCACCTGAGGTTACTCGTCAGGTGGCCAAACTAAACGCTTTAATAAAAGTAGAACAAACGATCCAATTCCTTTTGCCCAGAAGATTAAGGCATATTAAGGCATATTTTCAAGATGCGGGCTTGGGGGAATTGACGCTGGCTCTGTAGCTTAGTAAGCGAACACAGCAATTTATCGGTGGAGTTAAGACGATTTCAGGGGTTACTGTGCGGTCTAGAAACTGGGTTAACTAGTATTTTTCACCAATTCTCCATCCGAAAGAGTGGCGCAGGGGTTATGAATCGGTCAAGGACCAGTATGGGTGAAGGCAGCAAGCTCCAGAGTCGCTGGAAAGATGATGTGAAAGCATTAGTTCGGTAGGCTAGCAGAGGCCGATATAGGATTCGGTAGGCAATTGCTAGCATTCTGCATCAGGCTCAGGACTGCTCAGTCATTTGGGCTAAAGTCGGGGAATCTGAGGCAAATAAGGTGTGCCGCTGTCATTTTCAGCGGGATTGTAGAGTGAATTTTAGTGAGATAAGCACTAAGCCAAGGTTGTAGAAGCGTGTTCATGAGTAACGGTGCCCCTGTATCCCCTGACGTAAAAACCCTTGTTGACCTATTGAGCTGGAGATCGCAAATACAGCCCGATCGGCTTGCCTACCGCTTCCTGCCGGAGGGCACCGTGGGCGATGAGATTCCCATTACTTACCAAGGGCTGGACTGCCGGGCCAGAGCCATTGCCGCCCTGCTGGGGGAGCTCAATTGTCAGGGGCAGCGGGTGCTGCTGCTCTATCCTGCGGGACTAGACTACATTGCAGCGTTTTTGGGATGCCTGTATGCGGGTGCGATCGCAGTACCGGCCTATCCGCCCCGGCCTAATCGGTCCCTCCAGCGCGTTCAATCGATTATTCAAGACTCGCAGGCCACCATTGCGCTCACCCAAGAGGCCGTTCTGACCAAGCTCGAGCATCGATTCGCCGAGTGTTCAGAACTTAAGTCGCTCTACTGGCTCAGCACCGACGCCCTAGATGACGAACTTGCTGCTAGCTGGCGGCGACCCGCGATTACAGCCGAAAGCCTGGCTTTACTGCAGTACACCTCGGGCTCCACGGCAGCTCCCAAGGGCGTCATGATTAGCCACGATAATCTGCTGCACAACTCCAGCCTCATCAATCAATTCTTCCAGGACTCCCCTGATAGCTCGGGAGTCTCCTGGCTGCCGCCCTATCACGACATGGGCTTGGTAGGCGGCATTCTTCAGCCCCTGTATGTGGGCGCTCCCATGACCCTCATGCCGCCCGTGGCCTTTCTGCAAAAGCCGATTCGCTGGCTACAGGCTATTTCCCATTACCGGGCAACTACCAGCGGCGGGCCCAACTTTGCCTATGATCTCTGTGTTCGCAAAACAACTCCGGAGCAGTGGCAGAACCTGGATTTGTCCAGCTGGGATTTGGCTTTCAGTGGGGCTGAGCCGATTCTGCACGAAACTCTAGAGCGCTTTGCTCAAACTTTTAGTCCTTTTGGCTTTCGGCCAGAGGCTTTCTATCCGTGCTACGGCATGGCCGAAACAACCCTGATTGTCACTGGCGTAACGAAAGGTCAGATTCCTCATACCCAAAGGGCCAATGCCAAAGCGCTGCAGCTCAATCAGGTGGTATCCCCAGCTGACGGTGACGAGGTCCGGGTGCTCGTAAGCTGCGGTCAGCCTCCCCTGGCTGGGCAGGTGCAGATTGTCGACCCGGAAACTCTACAAAGCTGCCCTGAAGACGTGATCGGGGAGATTTGGGTGCAGCGCTCTCGCAGCACCGCCCAGGGCTATTGGAGTCGGCCTGAGCAAACTCGCTACAGCTTTGAAGCCCGTCTGGATGAGGCGACGCCGCCCTTCTTGAGAACGGGCGATCTAGGATTTCTGCACGACGGTGAGCTCTACGTCACGGGACGCCTGAAAGATCTCATTATTATTCGGGGGCGTAATCATTATCCGCAAGACGTTGAAGCAACGGTAGAGGCTGCCCACGAAGCTCTCCGGGCTGGAGCGGGCGCCGCTTTTTCAGTTGATCTGGGCGAGGCAGAACAGCTTGTGATTGTGCAGGAGTTGGAGCGAAGCCACCTGCGCAAGGCCGACCCAGAGGAGGTGTGCGCCGCAATCCGAAGACAGGTGGCACAGCAGCATGAGCTCCAGGTGGCAGCCATTGTGCTGCTTAAAACCAACAGCTTGCCCAAAACCTCCAGCGGTAAAATTCAGCGCTATCTCTGCCGCAGCGGTTTCTTAGATGGTCAGCTAGATGCAGTCTATACCTGGGAAGCAGATGCCCTCCAACGGCTGGCTTTTGAAGATGCCGATCTTGGTCCGGAGGAGCATGCCTCTGATCGGGGGGGCAGCCCGCAAGCATTGACGGCTGGAATGACGACCGCTCAGACGACGTCTCAGGCTGCAGCTCAAACGACTCGGACAGTGGTAGTAGCCCCTGTCGATCTGTCGTCGGCTGAGGCGCTCCAAACCTGGATTGCGCAGTGGCTGGCTCAGGCCCTACAAACGACCGAGGCGGCTATTGATGTGCGTAAACCGTTTGCCGAATATGGATTGGACTCGGTTACCGCTGTAGAGTTGGCTGATGCCCTCGAGACAGTTTTGAACCGGCCTTTGGATCCAATTCTGGCTTACGAGTACCCCACTATTGAGGCGTTGGCTCGCCATTTAGCGGCCGAGAAGAGCACAGCTGAGGTGTCGCTGCCGGTTGATCCTACTGGCCCATCTGAGGACACCGAAGTGAATCAGCTCGTTAGAGAATTAGAAATGCTATCAGACGCGGAAATCCAAGCGCTGTTAGACCAGCAGAGTCAGTAGTGGAGCCAGGGGGGTTGTTGGGTGGAGGATCTTGCACGGCGAATT
>DATNQE010000088.1:0-3754 GCA_036702895.1 Trichocoleus sp.
GGAGGCGCCGTGAGCTGCGATGACGCCTCCAAATCATTTACATAAACGCTTGCAGCATCTCCTGAGTGGCAATCTCTCAAAAGCAGTTCCACGCTGAGACTGCCATAGCCTTATCCTTTAAGAAGCAAGCTACAGGCATCGTTTCGCTAGCGCTCTGAAATGACATTCTGCGTTTGCTTATACTGCTTCAATTTATAAACTGTACCGTGCGACTCGCACTAAGTTGTTATAGAAAATAGGCTCATTGGAGAAGCCGTGTGACGGTTGCAAGCAATCGATCAAAATCAATAGGTTTCTCAAAAAAGGCCCAAGCACCAGCTTTTATTGCCTGCTTCCAAGCCACTAAGCGAACATCTGCTGAGCAAACAATTAGAGGTACTCTTGGGCTCGCTATGCGAATTTTTTCTATTAGGGAAAACCCAAAACCATTAAAAAGCGAAACGCTTGCTAAGCACAAATCAAACTGAGCAGCTTTAATCAGCTGCAGTGCCGCTTCAGCTACCTGTGCTGATTTCACTTTGTAACCTGCTTGAGCCAAAACAAAGCCAAACAGTTCACAATCATCTTTTGAATTGTCAATGCATAGAATCCTTTTATAAGCCAAAAGCTCCATGTATCCCTCAGGTCCAGTGTAGGCTGGATAGGAGCTAGGCTATTCGCCTTAATTGAGGCAAGTCAGTTCGCTAGCGAACAAAAGAATAGCGAACTGGGTTGAAACTTGAGGGAAAAATGGCTGCAATAAACTTTATTCTTGATTCGCTGCCAGAAGCCGAGTACGAGTGGTTGCGGCCCCAGCTAGAAGAGGTTGAGCTGCAGCAAAGCACCATTCTTTGCCCAGTAAAAGAGCCTATTCAAGAGGTGTATTTCCCCATAACCTGCCTGTTATCCTGGCTGAACTTCACTGAAATGGGGGAAGTTGTCGAAGCAGGAGTAACAGGCAATGAAGGCGTAACGGGAGTAACCTTACTGCTTAATGAACCTATTTCACCTTGGCAGACTGAAGTTCAGCTGCCGGGCGTAGCGTTTAAGCTATCAGCCGAAGCCTTTATGAGCGCTCTTGATAGATCTGTTGCCTTGCGGCAGCGAGTAGCCGCTTTTGCCTACTTAAAAATGGTGCAGCTCTGCCAGTCTGCTGTGTGTAACCGTTTCCACAACGTGCAGGAACGCCTTTGTCGGTGGCTGTTAGTGGCAGCGGACCATGCAGGAGGCGCCCAATTTGCACTCACTCAAGACATCCTGGCGCAGATGATCGGTGCCGGGCGCCCAACCGTCAGTCTAACCACAGGAACACTGCAGTCAGCAGACCTGATTCGTACAAACCGAGGCGGAATTACCATTCTTAATCGAGCCGGTCTAGAAGCTACCTCGTGCGAGTGCTACCAGATCCTTCAGCAGGCGTTGAACCACTACCTTTCTCAGAAGATCAAATCCTAAAAACTCTTGCCAAACGTGAAAAACCCCATCCCCTGTGTTGGGAGAGGGATGGGGGTTAGGAGTTGAGAGTCTTCATGCTCGACAAGCTCAGTGTTCCCAGCACTTTGGGTGTAGTAACTTTCAGAGGAATTGACCCTCACCTTTTCTTAGGCCCTGCTGAGTAGAGCTACGGATTTTGTCTTGGGCAGGCTCTCTTGAATCCCTGCTTAAAGATATTCGCAGCAGAGCTGAAGGAAACTGGTGCTACCGCTTTTATTCTCAAGCTTTTTGCTTTAGGACCGTCGTACTTACCACAAGGGCACCTATTAAAACCAATGCTGCTGAGGCTCCAGGTTCGGGTACGTCCGTCGCCTCCAGCACTTCCGCAGCTTCGTCAGCCAAAATTTGGTGCGTCCGTGTCGAGGGGTGCAGGCTGTCCCAAAATATGTACTCATTCGGGTTGGAGCAGATTGTAATAGGCACCTGAGGCAACCCCGACAGCAGCGGCGAGGGGAACAAGCAGGCATCTTCGGTATTGGTAAAGCCAAACTGGCTGGGGTTGCTCACCAAATCGCTAAACAAAGCCCCAACATCTAGCAGGGTTAGATTAACGTTAGGCCCTAGCTGCGATCGCAGCTGAGACACCGCCTGGCTTAGCAGCACATTGTGCCCTGTAGGACCCACTGTGAGGGCTGTTGCAGCGGCAGCTTCTTCTGGGCCACGCCCTTGGAATAGGGGCACCTGGCCCAAATCGGGCAAGTTAGGGACTAAGATGTTCCGAGCCCCTGACCCCGCCAGGGCTTGAATAGCACTCGTCAGGTTGCCCACCGGAATGGCTGGGTTCGTTTCGCCGCCGCCTCGGGTGTAGTCATTGGCTCCCGCCCAGACAACGTACAGCCCGTTGGGGTCAACCTGGGGAGCCGCCTGGATAAATCCTGCAATCTGCTGCTGCAGCGCTGGCAGCCGGGGATCTGTTGTATTTCTGACCCCTGTTGTGGCTCCAGGGAAAGCGAAGTTGGTTTGACGGTCAGAGGTTAGCCCAAGCTGGGGCGCCAAATAGTCCACCCAGAGAGGGCCGTTGGTGAAACGGCCCTGAAAGTAACCCAGCTGAGGCGGCGGAAGCTGATTACCCGTTGCGGCAAAGAAATTGCCGATGTCTGAAAGGCTATCCCCAAAAACGTACAGTTGGGAAAACTGGGCTGCCTCCGCAGCGGTTGGCACGGCTGCCATCAGGGCTAGCGGCAACGCGCTGGCGGCAAAAACGGAATGAAGCGGGGGGAGTAACGACCGGCAAACCATTGTGAGCATCCCTGAGTGAATTTACTGAAAAATTAGTGCATATAGTGGCATAGGGTTTGGCTGTCGATAGAGTTTCGTCTAAGCCTTCACCGAGTTTTTACGGAGATAGCCTGTTGAATTACACCGCTAGAACCCCCTCTGTCTATATCCTTTAGGCTCGTTGTAATGAATAAAAGGTAAATTCTGTGTAAAGCTTCGATGAAGTCAATGCAGGTCGCGTGTTCCTCGAGGGCGTTAAGGCTTACCTGCCAGCGCCAGAATTGCTTGGGCCAGCACTTCGGGCTCGATGGGTTTAGCCAGGTGCTGCTGAAAGCCTGCTGCCAGCGCCTGCTGCTGGTCGGTTTCGGCAGCGTAGGCGGTCAGTGCGATCGCTTTTAGAGACCGATGACCCACCGCCGGTCCGTCCCCCCAGTCCGCAGCGCTACCGCGAATCTGCCGCATCATCGTGTAGCCATCTACCTCAGGCATGCCAATATCGCTGACCAGCACGTCTGGGCGCAGCTGATCTAGCAGGGCCAGCGCCTCTGCCGCCGAAGCGGCAACACTGACTCGGGCACCGTAGCGCTGCAGCACTGCCTGCATCAGAGCGCGCATGTCGGCCTCGTCGTCGACCACCAAGATATGCAGGTGGCTCAGATCAACGTCCTGCTGAGCCGTCGAGGCGCTGCCGTTAGGCGGCTGCACCGGCGCCAGCGGCAGCCTGACCGTAAAGGTTGCGCCCTGGCCTTCCCCGGGGCTAGCCGCAGTCACCATACCGCCGTGCAGCTCGCTCAGGTAACGCACAATCGCCAGTCCTAGCCCCAGGCCGCCAAAGCGACGAGTCGTTTTGCCGTCTTCTTGGCGGAAGTAGTCAAAGACATAGGGCAGAAAGCCAGGGGAGATGCCGATGCCTGTGTCAGTAACGGTAATTTGAGCGTACGCGTGAGGCGGTGCGGGCGGCGTTGGTCGAGGGAATAACGACGTAGCAGAGTGATAAGGTGTTTGCGCGTCTCCGGACGAAGTAGACATCAGAGAGTGCTCGCGGAGTGTCTCCGAAGAGGGC
>DATNQE010000017.1:0-4621 GCA_036702895.1 Trichocoleus sp.
TTTTTGGCTAAGAAGCAGGGTTGCTCCTAGAATGCCCGAAACTACAGCCCGTCAATACCATGGAAAACTGAGTGGGCAAAAATTGAGTAGGCGAGAGTTAGGTCGGAGGTCTGTACTGTTGCTGGTCCGTACCGTTGCTTAAGCAAAACACTGGAAAAACCAGGTTCCCCAAGCATCAATCTAGTGATCTGGCTCTTTGTCTATGCACCCTCATTCAGTATGGTTGATCTCGGCAGGCTTAACCAGTGAAATTTTGGCTGCTATGGCGGCCTTGCCATAGAATTTCATCGGTTCTTGACTGACGCAGGAGCTCAAGAAATCGGGTTCCATCCTAGCGGAGATTTCGGAACCTGGGGCGTCAGGGATTGGGACCATGTGAAAAGTGTCTCAAAAGCACTGCCTGAACTCAGGATGCCTGAACTACAAGATGTGTGAACTAAAGGTATAGTTTTCACAGGCCTGAGTGATGTAGCAATCGCCGCTTGGGTTAAGACAGCCGACCAGAAATGGTTAAAAGGCGATTGCGAGCCAGGTCGCTGCCCCAGTTCTAGCAGCTGACTGGTCACCATTGTCCTAAGTGAACTGGTAAAGCTATATCTAGGCGTGTCCAGCTGCCGAGTGGCTAAATGACTCCCTCTAACGCTGAATCTTCATTTTCTCAAGTGCCCCCGGCACAGGTGTCCCCTGCTCCATTGCCTAGCTCACTCCTCCCTACACGGGTACGATCAGCCCGGTTGGACGATCTGGCTCAGCTTTCAGAGGTGCTAGCCAGCAGCTTTTATACGCGTACGGGTATTACCGGCTGGCTCTATCCTTTGCTCAAGCTGGGCATTTCTGAAGACCTTCGGCAGAGATTGCGATCGCAACCCCCGCACTACGTCTGCCTAGCGGCTATTGAGCAGAACTTGCCCGCAGCGCTAGCGGCAAAGGTCTACACCGACTGCGTGGCTGGCACCATTGAGCTCTCTCAGCGCCAGGGTTTGCCGTGGCAGCCCATTAAAACGCGGTACCTCTATCTCTCCAACTTGGCGGTACACGCTGATTTTCGTCGTCGGGGAGTCGCGCTGCAGCTGCTCAAAGCCTGTGAGCGGGTTGCTCTCGATTGGGGCTTTAGCGATCTCTATTTACACGTTATGGAGGACAACCTCCAGGCGCGGCCGCTGTACTGCAAGGCGGGGTATCGACTGGTGCAGGTCAATGAGCTGCCCTGGCTGCGCTATGCGCCGCGCCGTCTTCTGATGCACAAACCCTTAGCTAAACCGGCAGACTCTGCCGCGTCCTGATAGTTTCATACAGCTTTGGCTACATTGCTGAGGACGTTGAATTTAGAAGGGGTGTAGGAGCTTCTCCCCCGGCAGATGAAACCTCAGCAGCCCGTCCTGGGGCCAATGACTATGGCTATCAGTTGAGCCAAAGTCGCAAATAGCCGTACGGTGTTGGCCCGGAAAAGTAAACGATGGGTCCTCCCCATTTCACACAAGCCTTAAATTCTTCACAAAAATTTTTATCTGTACTTTAGTGACTCCTCACATAGGTGCCGGATGGGCCTCGGTTGAATGGCCTAAAATATGATGCAAAGCAGTATTTTCGCCCGAACCCCCAGTACAATTCACCTGGAAAGGGATGTTCCCCGACAATCATTGGCGCTCTTCTGGACATCTACTAGAGACTACTCCCGTTCTTCCCTACGGCTATCCTGTCGCTACAGGAGAGTCGTCAGCATCCATGCCCCCGATTCACCAGAAACGAGCCATCGACAATAACCAGGCACCTGCTGCGGATGGAGAGGGTGAAGATATCCTCTCCAAGGTAAAAAGTGGCAAGTTGTGGGTTGTGAGCAGCCGCCATCGCAACGGACTGATCATTCACAAGCGCTTTTACACCGAGTTTGCCGGGCCAGGAGCTGCCGTAGGCGGGTCTTTTGATGAAGACTGCCAAGGCGTAATTCCATTAGGCAAGCTGACGCTGCTCTCGCCAGAATCGTTAGAGGAGCAGCAAAAAGCTCTGCGCATTCGGCTGCAGTGGGTGCGGCTGACCCAAAACTTTACCGATAAAGCTGTGCCGTTAGAGCGGGCACAAATGATTTTAGAGCAGTTTAAGAGTTACTTCGACCAGAGCATAGTTGACGAGGTTTCGGATGAGGCGTTTGCCCTACTGGTAGGCGTACTGCCCCCCACCATTCGTCGAGCTAGACGATTAGTTTAAGGCCAAACTGCCCGTTGCTGCCCACCTTAGGAGGCGAACGCTGCCTGAAGACGCAGCACGGTGCGCTGATTCTCCTCAGGGGTACCAACGGTGATCCTAAAGCCGCCGCTGGTATGCCGAATGAGCGTGCCTTGGGCTTTGAGGCTGCGAAATACGCGCGTCAGTTCCGCATCAGGAGAGTTTTGCTGAGCTGAGAGCCGAGCGTAGATAAAGTTAGCGGCGCTGGGCCAGAGCCGTAGCGGAGTTTGATTCTGCACTGCGGCTGCTAACGCTTCTCGCTGGCGCAGCAGCGACGGGATAACGGAGAGCAGTTCCTGGCGATGCTCTAGAGCTAGGAGCGCCGCTGCTTGGGATAGGCTAGGCAGGTTGTAGGGCAACCGGACTTTTTCTAGCGCTGCGGTCAGCCCTGGTGTGGCCACAGCGTAACCCACTCGATGGGCTGCCAGCCGAAAGGCTTTGGAAAAAGTGTGCATAACAACCCAGTTGGGCCGCTGCAGAACTTCGGCCACGGTAGTCTGCTGGCAAAACTCGAAGTAGGCTTCATCAACCACTACCAGCACCTCTGGGGGCAGCTGTCTAAGCCAGTTCAGCTCAGCAGCTGTTAAAGAGTTGGCCGTGGGGGAGTTGGGATGCACCATAAAGACCATTCGCAGCGGCGGCATTGGGCCGGAGGCGGATTGTTCAAGGGCCTGTTGAGCGGCTGCTAGATCGACCTCAAAGGTCTCTTCACTGCGGCCTACAGAGATGACCGGAATGCCTAGGGTCCCCGCCAAAATGGCGTACATCGAGAAAGTCGGATTTGCCACAAGGATTGATCCCTGCCCAGAGGCACAGGTGGCAATTAGCAGGGAGCGGATCAGTTCGTCGGAACCGCTGCCTACGGAGATGTGCTCTTGACTAAAGGGCTGTCCTACTAGGCCTGCAGACTCATTGACATAGGCTGCGATCGCAGCCTTTAAAGCCCCATGATCTCCGCTTGGATAGCGATTGGCTGCAATCTCATGCTGATACCGCCAGGCTAGCTTTTCCTTAAGCGCCGCTGGCAAATCGTAGGGGCACTCGTTGGTGTCGAGAACATCAACCACTTCTGGCAGGGGATCGTCAGCGCTGCCAGGATGGGGCGTGTAGGCCGCAAACTCAGCCAGGTCAGGACGCAGAAAAGGCAGGCTCATGGTCGATGTGGAGTGCAATTGCACAGTTATTATCGCGCAGATGTTCCGTAGAAAATGGTATAGGAGCGGTTTTACAGGGGGGCAAAACCGTTAGGAGAGTTTATTGGTAGGTGAGGTGTGCGGCAGCTCTATGCCTAAAGCTTGCCGCACACCTCGCTGCAATTTTTTCCCTACGCCAATCCCAGGAAAGCTTGAATCGCCGTCCAGATTTCGGGCTGCACATCGGCCAGGGCATGATCGCTCTCTAGCTCCGTCAACGTGGCCCAGGGTCGAGTTGCCACGTAATCGCGGCTCGCCTGAATCGAAATTACCTCATCCTGACGCCCATGCAAAATTAGGGTGGGTACGGGCCGCTGTAGCTGGGCGTCATCATATTGCTGGGCATCCGTAATAAAGCCGTAGTGCAAAGGAATAGAGCGCTGCTCACTGTAGTGATAAACCGGCAGCAGACCCGTTTCCTGCCACTGCTGCCCCTGCCCCCCTAGACGGGGCAGCCACTGCTGCAAAAAACGAAAGGCCGGAGCCATCAGCACTAGGCGCTCTACCTGAGGCAGCCTTTCGGCTAGCCAGGCGGCAGTGAGCCCGCCAAAACTAGAGCCAATGAGCGTTACCGATCCGGGCTGGGACTCGATCAGCTGTCCTACCTGAGCCAGCTGGCGGCTCAGGGTCAGATGCGTGAAATCACCCTGGTTGAGATCGGGCACTGCCAGCGGCAGGCCCAGGGTTTGAAAGTGCTTTTGCAGCGTTTGGGCTTTGAGGGATTGGGGGCCAGAGGCAAACCCGTGGAGGTAGAGGTATCGAGTCATTACGGCATCAATGGAGCAGGGCGCTGGGGTATGATAATGAGCCGTTGAGAAGGCGTGACACGGCCCAGGCGTTGCCAAGCGCGTCTCTCGCATCGATTTTTTCCCAGCTACTGTCTGATTCTGCCGCAATCGTTGCACATCCCATGACAAAGACCTACCGCATCACGCTTCTGCCCGGCGACGGGATTGGCCCTGAAATCATGTCTGTGACCGTCGACGTGCTCAAGGAAGTGGGCCGTCAGATGGACTTGGGCTTTGAGTTTCAGGAAGCTCTAATCGGGGGAGCTGCGATTGATGCTACGGGGTCGCCGCTGCCGGAGGACACGCTCAAAATCTGCCGCGACAGCGATGCTGTGCTGCTAGCGGCCATCGGCGGCTACAAATGGGACACATTGCCGCGCCACCAGCGCCCCGAGACGGGGTTGTTGGGCCTGCGGG
>DATNQE010000176.1:0-4609 GCA_036702895.1 Trichocoleus sp.
TCACCCCTGCACCCCGTGTCCTAATCAATCGGTCTACTGCTATAGGTCATGAACCGATGGAACTAGGTAGCCCCGGTAACAGCTTGGGCTCTATTTGGTGGCTATGGGCTCTACAGCGAGGGCGTCATGTTTGGGCTGACTGCCTATAGTCGGCTCTACTTCAAGGTCAATGATGGTAACCACGAAGACTACAGCGCAGCGGGCACACAGCCCTTGGTCTACTCTCGCCAGGGCAAGGAGGCCATGTCCTACTATGAGCTGCCAGAGGCCATTTATCGGGACGCCGCCCTCTCTTAGCAGAATGGACCGACAAAGCCTTAGCGGCAGCTCACTGTGCTAAACGCAGGCGTTCAAAATAGACAACTCAGGTTGTTTTGTTCGCCTATTTGTACCTTGAGATAGTCCTCTCGAGCTTTCTGAGCAGGCATAGTGCTGATTGGGGCTTAGCTGCAGGGTTCGCCACGGGGGTTCTTGAGTCATTGAGAATTACTACAGGCAGTCCTCTACAGCGGTTCTCCAAACGGGTCTAAACCCTTGGAATTCGTTGGCCTTTTCGTCAGCCTAGAGGGCTTCAAGCTCCTAGTCCTGAGCACCTTTGATTGTGGCTCCCTTCAAACTGGGCAGGCAGGAGCACTGTATTTCAGCTTGGTCAATCAAGATTATCTGAGTTTCTACATGGCATATCCTTCAGCTCCCTGGTCGCTTAACGGCCTCGCTCTAACGACGCTGCACTTGCTTGATGTGGACCGGGTGCGATCGCACATTCCCTCTGAGCTATCGATTGTTTCAGTGCTGCCGGGCAAAACGATAGGAGCCGTTTATTTCTCGGTCTACACCAGGGGATCAGTGCTGGAATACAGCGAGCTGATTGTCGCCCCAGCAGTGCTCACCCACAGCGGCAAAATAGGCTCCTGGGTTTCGCATATCTATGTCGATAATCCTGATTCAGTTGCGGGGGGGCGAGAGATTTGGGGACTCCCCAAGGATCTTGCCGAGTTTACCTGGTCCAATTCGGCGGTAAGGGTTTCTCAGCAGGGGCAGGAGCTGTGCGCTTTCTCCTTCCAGCCCACCTGGCTACAGCTACCCGAAGCGCTCCAGCCTAACTTGTCGGGACTGGTGTTTACCCAGCTAAAAGAGTCTTTGGCCTGGTTTGAGAGCCAGTTTCAAGGCCAGCCCACCGTTGTTAGCGGCCATCTAAACGTGCCAGCGACGAGCCCTTTCAAGCAGCTGGAGCTAGGCCAACCTTTTCTAGCCCTCTCTGCGGCTGACCTCAAGCTTAAGGTGAAACCTCCTCAGCTGGTATAAGCGCTCAGCGGCACTAGACCCTGGTTAAAAATCTTGAATGGCGCAACAGCCCTCGTGACACCTAATAGCTACTTGCGCAAACCAAAATGGCTGAGCTCGCCCGCTAAAACGCAAAAAAAAATGTCTGACCCCTAAAAGCCCCCTGGGGTCAGACAAGATCACCTGTAAGGACGCTTTCCTTTGCAGAACTCCCGAACCAGCCATTGCCCCCTTTAGCAGACTGACTGAGATATTCCGCTTTGCGTTCTCCAGAATTGAATCCATTGTCGTCTTCCTAAAGGCAAATAACTTCGAGAGAACTACGCAATCTAGGAACCTTTGGGCGCGGTAGTGCGATCGCACAATCGGTGAATCCACTCAAGTCAACCGACCAACACCGCTGTATAGTAGCCAGACAACACCCGTGCTTTAGAGGCAACGCCGACGCTGATTGAAGTCGCTGTTTGCCCAAAGCAAGAGCCCCTCAAACAAATAGGTTTGAAGGGCTTTGAAGGTTTTATAGCGGGCGGGTGCTTATCTCACCGTCCCAAGGTTGCTATCGGTGAGGCTTGCAGCATCACATTGGGTATTGGTGCCGGTTTTGATGCCGCCTAGTAGGTTAGCGACGATGACACACCGTCTCGCAGTGGCTCCAGCCGGGGTGACCGTCACGACAAACGGTATTTTCCCAGGTTCGGTAGGAATACCCCGATAGTCAAAGGTCACGCTGGCAGGGGTGCTGCTGGCAGACAAAGTCACTGTGCCAGGGTTGATGTTGCCGCTGCCCAATCTCTCGGCTGAGCCGTTAACCGTTACGGTAGGAACGTCTGCAGCAGTGTCAATCACTACCTGCTGGCTAAGCCGCAGCTGCCTGGCGTTCGTTTGCGCCTGTTTAAAGACCTCAGAGAGGTCATTCTGCACAGTCCGCATCCGCTGCTGGTTGAGGTAGGCTAGCCAGCCGGGTGCCGCAATAGCCGCCAAAACGCCGACCATAATCACTACAACCAGCATTTCTATTAAGGTAAAGCCCCCGTCTGTAGATGCTTTGTGTCTTGGCTTAAAGCGGTTCATGAGACGTTATCCCCACAGCAATGATTGCAGAACAATTAGGGTCTTTTATCCAAAATGCCTCGCACCAAAATGCGGGACTCTAAAGTAGGCAGGCTGCTTCTGGTGTTGTAAACCGTAAACAGGCCCGCTCTGTTGCCGGTTGCGTCGCCCCGGAGATACACCACCAAATCCTGGTTGTTCCGAGCAACCTCATCATCGTTTAGCTCTACCGTTAGAGCTCCCTGCTCGGCGGCGGTTAAAGTTGTGTCTCGAATGCAGGTAAAGAAGCTGGTGTTGGAAGTATCTGCTGCGGGTACTCGGCTATAGCCGGTGCCCAAGTTGGCGCAGTTAGTTAACCCATTCACCGTGGCGGTTGGGGTATCGATGGAGTCTACCAAAACGGCCGCGGTGCCAGCGGTAACCGCGCCAGATGCTCGCCACTCATTAGGCCCGTTAGCTGCGGTAGGAGCCTCAAACCGGTTGGGAGCCGGGTCGCTATAGCCCGCCCGCTCGGTTAAGGTAGCCAAGTTGGAGTACTGAGGTAACGCATAGCGAATAATGCGAGAGCCGCCCTGCCAAATGTCGTTGCCGGTGTTGTTTTGCTGAATATAGACCACTAAGGTGTAGGTACTCTGCCGTAGAGCAACAACGGAGCAGTTTTCTTTAAAGGCTTCGCTGCCGCTTGTGCAGTTGCTGCTGCTAGTCAGTAGAGACGCCAGCGCTGTTGGGTTAACCGGATCTACCCGCCAAAATGCCAGAATGGGTGTCCCGGCAGGTTCATCTGAGAGCTGACCCATGATTGCATCCAGGGCAGTCTGGTTGGGGTAGACAAACACCGCTTCCTGCAGGTCGCGGGTGATGTACTCCATCGCGTTGTTGACGTCCTGCTGAGTCTGGTTCAGGACGGCCTCACTTTGGTCGGCCCGCAGCATTTCAACGACCAGAAACAGCAGCCCGGTAAAAATGATGCCCGCCATCACGATGGAGACTAGAAGCTCAGTCAGGGTAAACCCGCGCTGTGAGCTTTTGCGCTGCTTGTGCAGGGTTTGGTAGAGCCGAAATGCGAAAGGTGATGAAGCCATGGTGAAACGCCTGAACGGAGGATGGAGAACTGGCATCAGTCGCATTGGAAGCTAGCCGAAGGCGTGGAGCCTAGGTAGTTGAAATAGTCGCAGTAGGAGTTGCCAGCATCGCCTTTGGAGATAGAGGTATAGAGAACGGCCAGAGGGAGCCTACCGCGATCGCCCTCACCACCTGTAATGCCTCCTCTGGTTTGGTCAGTCAGCAGGGTGCCTGAATTCGTCTCAAAGGCGCTAATGTCATACACCCGCACGCCCATTGCAAAGTTGACTGGCACGCTAGAGGTGGGATTGCGGCGGCCAGGACTGCGGTAAACCTGAACTGCTAAGTCCGCATTGCCATCACCATCGATGTCTACTTGCCTAGCATCGAATGGCCCTAGCCCTGTATAGGCCGTACTGGCACCACGCAGGTTGGATGTGTTAGGTCCAGCAACCCGGTCTGGGTACTCAATCAAGTACTGCCTGCTAGTGCCCGGTAGAGTTCTAGTTTCCGAGATAGCGGCTGTAGTTGACTGAGGCAAATCGGTAACGCTGTAGGTACCGCGCTCGACAATAGTACGCACCTGGTCGATTTCGGCCTGGGCCACCCTGAGTGCCTGCTCAGTTCTTTGACTCTGGAGGCGGGTAGCAGTGCTAATTACCAGGGCGGGAGTCACCGTGCCCATGACTAGACCAACCATGACAATGGCGACCAGGCACTCAATTAGGGTGAGTCCTTCATCGCAAGAGTTAGATGAGTCAGTACGGCTGGATTTTAGTAGCCGAGCCATCAAGCTGTTTCTGATGCTGTCTATAGGTTGCATAGGTTTTACAGTCGGCACGGTGAGTCGCTCCGCAGGTGAGATGCAGTTAGCTAGTTAGCTAGGGCACTGGGTTTCGTTGGGGAAGAGGCGGACAAAGGCACCGCCAGTCTGATAACGGCCGCAGCGCAGCAAGTTGTTGTAGGGGTCGTCAACGGCGACTTCGCGATAGTACTCACTACGCGGTAAGCCGTAGGTAATAAACCGCCGAGATACCGGAGCGGGGGGGACGTACTGCAGGCCGACATCGTAACCCCAGCGGCGCTCGGGGGGCTGGTAGTAGAAGATGAATTCATCCGAGACAGGTCTTTCAGCACGCTCCCAAGCGTCTTGGTCAAAGGGACCAGTAGCCGCTGTGCTGAAGTCGAGCTGGAGGAATGCACCAGCGTAGTT
>DATNQE010000192.1:0-4936 GCA_036702895.1 Trichocoleus sp.
GCCCTCGCGAGTTAGCGTCAAAATCGGTAAATCCAGGCGGCAGGCTTCGGAGTAGGTGCTAAAGCCGGGCTTAGAGACCAGACGGCTGCAGAGGGGCATGACATCGACCGGGCGCAGGTGACGGTTGGGCACTTTGAACAGGTTGGGCAGATCGGGCGCCTGCTGGTCAAAGGTGAGGAACTGCCAGTCTGGAAACTGCTGCAGGGTATCGTAGGGTATTTTCTCTACCCCAAGGCCGCCAAAGGTCAGCAGAACGGTTTTCTCAGATGGAGCGGGGAGAGACCACCGCGATCGCAACTCCTCAGGCGTATATCGAGGCGTTCCTCCCGTGAGCCCCACATCTTCAATGACAGGAAACGCCGACATCGGTTCATGAAAGGGTAGGCGGAACATGCGATCGCACTGCCCAAAGGCATCTGCAATCCAGTCTGCAATTGCCTCAAACTCACCACCCCAGGGCCGATAGATGAAGTCCCAGCCAAAGTTGCTAACCATCCAGCAGGGCACCCCAGCCGCGTGAGCAATCGGCACCGCCAGGGGAGGAATGTCGGCCAGCACCAGGTCAACCCCCGATTCCCGTAGGAAAGCGGTCTCTGAGGCAACGAGTTCTGCTTCTTGGGCGCGAATTTGCTGCAGCTTGGCCAGAGTAGTCGCCTTGTCCATCGTCAGGCTATCGGACTGAATCACACCGATGTCGAAGGCTCGCTGCCGCAGGGTAAACTCACCCTCTAAATAAGTTTTAAGCAGCCACTCTGGAGCTGTGGTTGCCAAAATGAGCTGCACCTCGGGCAGCAGCGCTTGCACACTGGCGGCTACGGAAGCAGCCCGCGTGGCGTGACCAAAGCCGTGATTGGTGATGGCAATGTAAAGCGTTGGAGGCATGGTGCTACTGAAGGACTGGGTTTATAGCAGTAGACGAATTGATTAGGCACGGGGTGCAGGAGCTTCACTCCTAGCTGGGCGCGCCCCAACACCTCTTTCCTTTCAAACGTCCTAACTAGCTTGACGCAAGTTATAGAAGGGGCGGCCATAAAAAAGACTCGCCCAGCTGGGCGAGTCCTTGGAGAATTAGCCTAACAAAGCTTGCTCTGGAGGCCTAAATTTGAGGTACAAACTGCTCCTTCTCAGGAACAGCGGTGTACTCAGAGACAATCTGGCGGAACTCATCGCCATCGATCGTCTCTCTTTCGATCAGTAGATCCACCAGTCGATCAATGACTACGCGGTTCTCGCGAATAAGCTGCTTTGCCTCATCATAGGCATGCTCAACAATGGTGCGCACCTGAGAATCAATGCGAGAGGCGATCTCCTCAGAATACTCCGAGCGCTGCAGCCAGTCGCGACCTAGGAACACTTCGCCCTGGGAGCTTTCCAGAGAGAGCGGGCCTAGATCAGACATGCCGAAACGAGTGACCATCTGACGGGCCATATTGGTGACTTGCTGTAGGTCGTTACCGGCACCGGTAGTCACTTCAGCATCGCCAAAAATGACATCCTCAGCAGCCCGTCCGCCCAAAGCACCTGAAATTCGCGCCAGAATCTGGGAGCGAGAGATCAGGGTTTGCTCTTCGTTAGGCATAAACCAGGTTAGACCTTGAGCCTGCCCCCGGGGAATCAGCGTTACTTTCTGTACCGGGTCGTGGGCCTTAATCAGGGTGCCAACAATGGCGTGGCCAATCTCGTGGTAAGCAATCAACCGCTTACTCTTGCTGTCGACCAGCGGAGTACCTTCCATCCCGGCAACGACCCGGTCCACGGCGTCGTCAATCTCGCTCATGGTGATGGCTTCCTTGCGGCGACGAGCCGTGAGAATAGCCGCCTCGTTCAGCAGGTTAGCCAGGTCAGCCCCGGTAAAACCAGGGGTGCGACGAGCAATGGTGTCGAGGGAAATCTCGGGAGCCAGCTTCTTATTGCGAGCGTGAACCTTCAGGACTTCCAGACGGCCCTTAATATCGGGCGGATCAACGGTGATCTGGCGGTCAAAGCGGCCCGGACGCAGGAGGGCTGAGTCGAGCACGTCTGCCCGGTTGGTCGCCGCGATGATGATAATGCCGGTGTTGCCCTCAAAGCCGTCCATCTCGGTCAGGAGCTGGTTCAGGGTCTGCTCCCGCTCGTCATTACCGCCACCGATGCCAGCGCCCCGCTGACGACCGACAGCATCAATTTCATCGATAAAGATGATGCAGGGAGCATTTTCCTTGGCTTTCTTGAAGAGATCGCGGACGCGGGAGGCACCCACCCCAACGAACATCTCCACGAACTCAGAACCGGAAATGCTGAAGAACGGAACTCCGGCTTCCCCTGCGATCGCTTTTGCTAGCAGGGTTTTACCCGTTCCAGGAGGGCCTACCAGCAGTACCCCTTTGGGAATGCGGGCACCGACCGCGGTGAAGCGCTCCGGCTTCTTCAGGAATGTCACCACTTCCTGTAGCTCTTCCTTGGCTTCGTCAATCCCGGCGACGTCATCGAACATGACGCCAGTCTTAGCTTCCATCATGAAGCGGGCGCGGGACTTGCCAAAGCTCATCGCTTGACCCGGACCGCCCGGCACGCCACTGGAGCGACGGAACAGGAAGAAGAGGCCACCAATCAGCAGCAGCGGGAACAGCAGGTTGCCGAGAGCACCCCAGAGGGCACCATCATTGCGCAGAGGGTGGGAGTCGAGGCTGATGTCGGTTGACCGCAGGCGGCTAATCAACTCCGGTGCATTACCCGGCAGGTCTACTCGCCAGCGCTGTACCCGATTGTCCAGCTCTGGGTCAACAGCTTCTACAATCGCTGTGCGACCTCCATCGTAGAGGTCAACAGCCGTTACCCGACCTGCGTCGAGATAGTCGAGGAATCGGCCATAGGTCATGCGGGTATTGGCAGCGTTGCGGCCCATATCTGCCGGGGCTGCTGAAAACGCGCCTTGCCAAAAGAAAAACCCAATCACCAGTATGGGTAGGGTCCAGAGCAGGATAACTCTCCAGGAGAATTTCATAACCAGGTGGCCTCTAAAACAGCAGACTTAAACGGTATCGCGGCGAAATGCCCATCAGCTCCCGGCAGTTTGCCAGTGCGGCAGTGGTCTTAAATGATGCTTACCTTAGATCAATAATGCATCGCGAGTGGGGTTGGCGACCTCAGATAGGCAGAGGAGAAACCGTAGAGCTCTCTTTATGAGATGAATCTTTACTTAATGTAACGTAACCGGATTGAGTCGATCAAATGAAAACAGCCTAAAAAGCAAAGGATGCGCTGGATTTATCCGGGCGCATCCAATTTGAAGACGGGTTAAAGGCAAAAGCTGAAGGGTTCAAGGTTCAGGGTTAAGGAAGGGGAAAGCAGTTTATTACTCCTAACCCTTGCCCCCTGAACCCTATACCCACATGACAGGCGGGCAGACGGGAGGGTTTAAGCCTGCACCAGAGCCAGAGCCGCCTTTAGCCGCACGGCGTCAAACTTGCGCTGGTGCAGGATGAGCCAGGAGTCTACCAGGTCAGGGCCTTTCAGGTCGCCCATTAGGGCTGCCCGCAGCGTTTTCATTACCAGGCCCTTCTTCACGCCTTGTTCCTTAGTGACCTGTTCGGTAACGGCTTTGACGGCCTCTTGGGTTTCTAGGGAAGCTCCGCCTTCAGCGATATTGAGAACAGCCTGCACGACATCTGCAGCGCCGGGCTGCTGCATTTGGGCTTTGGCGTCCTCAGAGTAGGGAACGGTTTCGGTGAAGAAGAAGCGGGCCTGATCGACTGCATCGGGCAGGCGAGTGAGGCTGGGACCAATCAGGGCAGCCAGAGGCAGGAGCCAGGTGCGATCGCGCTCTCCATCAAAACTGTAGCCGGCCTCGTGCCAATGGGGAACCAGCAGCTCCAGCAGAGCTTCCGGCTGAGCCCCGTGCAGGTACTGGCTATTGATCCAGTCCAGCTTGTCCCAGTCAAACTTGGCTCCGGCTTTGTTCACCCGATCAAAGGTAAACTTCTCAGCGGCTTGGGGCAGGGTAAAGATCTCCTCAGCATCCGGCGCCGACCAGCCCAGCAGGGTCATGTAATTCGCCAGCGCCTCGGCGGTGAAGCCCATTTTCTGGAAATCAGAAATCGAGGTGACTCCGTCGCGCTTAGACAGCTTTTGTCCGGCCTGGTTAAGAATCAGCGGCGTGTGAGCAAACTGCGGCACAGCTGCTCCAAAAGCCTCATACAGCAAGATCTGCTTGGCGGTGTTGGCAATATGGTCCTCCCCACGAATGACGTGGGTAATGGTCATGTCGATGTCGTCTACGACCACGGCTAGGTTGTAGAGCGGCTGCCCAATCTGACCGCCCGAGGAGGCGCGAGCCACTACCATATCGCCGCCCAGGTCGCTGGCTTTCCAGGTAACGGGGCCGCGCACCATGTCGTTCCAGGTGATGGTGCGATCGTCGTCGATTTTGAAGCGAATAACGGCGGTGCGGCCCTCAGCTTCAAAGGCAGCCTGCTGCTCGGGGGTGAGATTGCGGTGCCGGTTGTCGTAGCGCGGTGCCTGGTTCTTTGCCTTTTGGGCTTCCCGCATGGCGTCTAGCTCCTCGGGGGTATCATAGGCGCGATACGCCAACCCTTTATCCAGGAGAGTCTGGATTGCCTGGCCGTATAGGTCAAGCCGCTGAGACTGGAAGAAAGGGCCTTCGTCCCAACTCATGCCCAGCCACTTCAAGCCGGTAAGAATGTTCTCGGTAAACTCGGGGCGCGATCGCTCCTCGTCAGTGTCTTCAATTCTAAGGATGAACTTGCCACCCTCATGGCGGGCAAAGAGCCAGTTGAAGACAGCCGTGCGGGCTGTGCCGATGTGAAGATTGCCCGTGGGGCTAGGGGCGATGCGAACGCGAACGGTCATGGTGTGTCTGAGCTAGCAGCAAAGCACCATTTTAGCTGGGCGGGTGTAGAAGCAGAAGCAGGGGGATGAGGAGGGGCGACCGGCGCCC
>DATNQE010000207.1:0-2077 GCA_036702895.1 Trichocoleus sp.
GGTGGCCTAAGTAATCAGCAGTGTAGTACCAACAGAATACGCTCCCAATCCCCTGCCGTTTAGGAGCCGCGCTTAAAATCCGCTAGGTGGGGCTCGAATTAACCCAGTAGAAATGGGAGTCAGATTCCTATGCTGGCTGAAGCTGTTTCCCCGCATTCATCTCGTTTCTCCATCCCCATCTCCCACCCCCTATCCCCCGGTCGCCTTGACGAAAGAAAAACGCCTCGCCAAAATTGGCTTGCAGCACGCAAGCCAGTATGGGCAATGGAATTTCGAGGTGGGCTCGTCGGTTCCCAGCTCTTAGACGGGTCGGGATCGGCTTAGCGGCCATGGTCACCGCCAGCGTGGGTGGGCAGGCCACAGCCGTTGATTGGCCTGCTCGCTTGCTGAAAACCGAATTATCCAGTCAGGCGGAGTTAGGAGATGGCCCGACCACAGCTTCTGTAGCCGGAGACATGACCGCAGCTGATCCCAATTCTCTGTTGGCCACCGCTGGGGAGGTCTCGGCCTATGACCTAGGCTCTTTCACCCTAAACCAGCAGGATGTGCCCGACGCCTGGAAGTCTATGCCGGTGCCGCTGCGGGGTTACCTAGCTCTCCCTGCAGGTTCGGGTCCTTTTCCCGTAGTTGTCCTTCTCCACGGCCGCCACACGGGCTGTCACTTTGCACCTCAGTGGTCGGAGAGCCGTTGGCCCTGCCCGCCTGACGGTGAGACTCGCTTTGATCAGGGGTTTGCCTATCTGGCAGCGGCGCTGGCAGCGCAGGGCTATTTGGCCTTAACGATTGATTTGAACGGCGCGTTTGCTTTTGCCTACGGAGCGACTCCCGATAATTACAACCGGCTAGCAGCCCAGCGCAGCCCCCAAATTGTGAACGCTCATCTGAGCCGATTGGCAGCAGCCCACCGGGGTGAACCCGTGGATTTTGGCGTGAGTTTGGCAGGTAAAGCCGACTTCTCCCGCCTGGTGCTGATTGGTCACTCAATGGGAGGAGGGGCGGCGGTCTTTAGCGGCCAGCAGCGCCAGGGTAAGATTCGGCCTGACCAGATTCAGAGCGGCTTGGGGCAAGTGTCTGGGCTGCTGCTGTTGGCCCCGACTCCCAGCCAGGCGATTGCAGATACTTTTGCGGCCTACAACCTTCCCAATGTGCCGGTTAGTGTCTTACTGGGGGGGTGCGATCGCGATATCTATGACTTCAGCAGCCTGTATTACTTTGAGACAGCGGCGCAGCAGTCCAATCGCCGACACTTCGCCAGCAGCGTCTTAATCCCGGGGGCTAACCACAATTTCTTTAGCCGAGCGCTGGTAGAGGATGACTATGAGCGCCAGCCGGACAATCAGCCCCTGTGTGAGTCTGCGGCTTCTACACGCCTTTCGCGCGCGGCGCAAGAAACCTTTTTGCTCGACTACACACTCGCTTTTTTGCAGGCTGTTTTTGCGCCCAGCGATGGGTCTAGAGTGGCGGCGAACCCAACCCAACCGGCTCCTCGTACTCTCTTTGGCACGCCTGTGCTGACGAACCTACTTAGCCCCGAGGCACAGCGGCGCTCTTTGCTAACGCTGCTGTTAACAAACCCGTCGAACCACCTGACGGCTGCTCTGCCCGACTGGCTTCAGCCTTCCCCCGAGCTTACGGTACAGGTGTGCCCAGCCCTACAAGCCTGCGGGCCTTACTGGCGGCCCCAACCGCTGTTTCCGGCGCTGCTGCGCTTGAGCTGGCAGCAGTCAAGTCAACTCAGGGTCACTTTGCCCTCATCTGAGCAAAATCTGCAGGACTTTGACAGCCTGCAGATGCGGGTTGCGGTTGATGTTACCGATGCTCTCAATGACGCCCAGGCCCAATCCTTTGCTTTGGTGCTCCAGGACCGACAGGGCCACGCTGCCCGAGTAGAAATTCCGGCGACCACTCCGGCGCTGAGGCGCTACCCTCCAGACCCACGCTGGGGCTACCAGGGAGTTCCGGTGTATCCCACCGCCGTTAGGGTACCCCTAGCCCAGTTTGAGGGGGTTGATTTAAGCGCGATCGCAAGCGTCACCTTAGTATTCGATCAGTCCGAGCGGGGTGTGCTTTATTTGGC
>DATNQE010000209.1:0-4081 GCA_036702895.1 Trichocoleus sp.
CGGCTCAACTGCTGCCCAGCGCTAACCCTCAGGATCCGCCCTTGGTGGAAGTGGCTCTGCGCCATAGCAGTCGTCTAGGGCGCAAAATACAGCAGCTGCCTCAGTGGTGGTCGGAAGATTTGACCTCCCCTGTAGCCGCTCCCACGACTCTCACAGCAGACGGGGCTCCGGTCCCTAGCCCGGCCCCAGCTGCTCCAGCGCTAGATCCCGCTCAGCAGGAAGCCATTGAGTCGGAACTGTCGGCCCTGGAGACAGAGCTCGGCGCTTTGGATAACCGTCTGGCAGACCTGGAAGTAAAGCTAAACCAGCCGGTTTCTGATGCGCCACTGGAAATTCGGGTGCGGCAGCTGAGCCGATCCCTATCGCCAGAGGCTCCAGCTGCCCCAGCCAACGCCAGTCCGGCCCCTTCAGCCCCAGCTGCTGCCGCGCCGGCAGCAGCTGATCCTAACCCTTTGTTTCAGCTAGCTCGCGATCGCGTCACTCTGCCCAGCGCGCTTCTCTTTTCACCTCAGCAGGCCATTCTCACCCCCAACGCTGAGCGCCTGCTGGATACCTTGATCAGCGATTTGGCCCGCTATCCAGGAGCCACTCTGGTAGTCGGTAGCTACAGCGACGGGCAGTCCCCCGATGCCGATCGCGACCTGAGCTTTCGGCAGGCTTTAGCGGTGCAGCAATACCTGGCCTCGCGGTTAGGCGACGGCTATCGCTGGGTGCCCGTAGGGTACGGTCAGAGCCGTCCGTTAGTGAGCGGTTCCTCCGAGGCCGATCGCCTGCGAAATCAGCGGATTGAGATTGCTATTGTGCCGCCGCGTTAACGGCAGGGGCTTAGGGGATGGCGGCTGAGGGACTAGCGAAGCACGAAAGATCAAGAGCTTGATCCAAATTCGTGCCCAATACCCTGAACCTTAAACCCTACACCCTGCACCCCCTCCACTTCCCATTTCTGTCGCCTTCTGCTCCCTGTGCTGCCCATGCGCATTGTTTTCTTTGGTACGCCTCAATTTGCCGTTCCTAGCCTAGAGCGATTTTTAGCCGAGCCAGATTTTGAGGTGGCTGGGGTGGTGACTCAGCCGGATAAGCGGCGAGGCCGGGGTAATCAGGTTTCGCCGTCTCCGGTAAAACAGGTGGCGCTGGAAGCGGACTGCCGGATTTGGCAGCCCCGGCGGATTAAAAAGGATGAGGCGGTGCTGGCCGATCTGGCAGCGGTGGGGGCCGACGCGTTTGTGGTCGTGGCCTATGGGCAGATTTTGTCACCCCAGATTCTGGCAATGCCAAAGCTGGGCTGCATCAATGCTCACGGGTCGCTGCTGCCTGCCTATCGGGGGGCTGCGCCAATTCAGTGGAGTTTGTACCACGGAGAACCGCAGACCGGAGTGACCACCATGCTGATGGACGAGGGCATGGATACAGGGCCGATGCTGCTAGAGTCTCGCCTAGCGGTAGATCTGCTCGACAACGCGGTGGATGTGGCAAAGGTGCTAGCGGCCCAAAGTGCAGATCTGCTGGTGGAAACGCTGCATCAGCTGGCGGCGAGTACGCTGACGCCTCGGCCCCAAACTGAAGCGCAGGCAACCTATGCTCCCCTAATTCAGAAGCAGGACTATGAGCTTGACTGGAGCAAAAGCGCGATCGCACTTCACAACCAAGTTCGCGGCTTTTTCCCCGGCTGCACCACGCTCTTTCGCGGTGAACCGCTCAAAATTACTGCTACAGCCCCGCTAGAGGAGTTTACCTGGCCTCAGCTGTCAGAGGATTTGATTCGCCTGCAGGCATCGGTGGAGGCGGTGGCAATGACCGCTGGTCCGGCCGCGCCTGGAGAAGTTGTGGGCCTGCTCAAGGGGCAGGGCCCGCTGATTAAGACTGGAGAAGGGCTGCTGCTGCTGCGCCAGGTGCAGCCGAGCGGGAAGCGCTCCCAGCCTGGGGCAGATTTTGTCAACGGCAGCCGTCTAGAGGTGGGGGAGCAGCTTGGCGAGTAGGGAGTCTGACGGCTGGGTGGGAACTGCGTCATGCGCCCTGTTTGTATGCGCCCTACCTTGGTGACGGCGCATCGGGGCAGCTCTGGCAGCGCTCCTGAAAATACTTTGGTGGCTCTGCGCCAGGCCATTACCGACGAGGCCGATATGGCTGAGGTGGATGTGCAGGCTACCGCTGACGGAGAGCTGGTGCTGTTCCACGATCAGGATCTAGTCCGAACTACGGGCGATGCCCGCACGCTCTGGCAGGTGTCCTACTCAGACCTGGCTTCGCTGGATGCGGGCAGGTGGTTTGGAACGCAGTTTGGGGGAGAACCGATTCCCCGGCTGAGGGATGCCATGCTGCAGGTCAGCGGTCGGCTGCAGCTCAACCTGGAGCTCAAGTCCTACAATCCCAGCCAAAGCTTCAGGAACCGTCTGGCTCACCTGGTTATCGAGCAGGTGCGAGCCTGTGAGTTTGAGGCGGCGTGCATCCTCACCTCCTTTGACCACGAGCTGCTGTGGCAGCTTCGCCAGCAGGCTCCGGCTTTCACCCTGGGCCTGATTCAAGCTGCTCCTCCCGAAACGATCGAAGACTGGGTCGATGTCTACTCCCTTTGGGCCAACTGCGCAACACCCGAGCTCGTACGGCAGCTCCAGGCACAGCAGAAATCTGTTCACCTATGGACTGTGAACGATCCTGAGCAGATGCAGCGGCTGCTTAGCTGGGGGGTAGATAGCTTAATCACCAACTACCCTCGGCGGCTGCGGCAGATTGTCGCCGCGGCAGGCCGTTGAGCAATCGGCCACTTGGCTGACCCAGCAGTTCAACCGCAAAGCTTCAGATGCAGTACTGTGAGGGGTAGCTTCTGGACCGTCTACAGCGCTCAGAAGCTCGTTCACTTGACGGAACTGGGCTGGCTAAAGGCGCTATCGAGATTGCGGTGCGGGTTAGGGTCAAGGTGGATCACCGGAGTTTTAGTAGGGCTCGCGGCGCTGGCAATGGCTCTTGGGGTCGCCGCAGGATCGGGACTGGCCCAAGATGCGGCCTCCACTTCGGCTCCAGTGACTTTGAGCGGGCAAACTCTGTTCTACATCGACGTTGGCGCGGGCGGCTACACGTCGGCAATGCGATCGCAGGCGGTGAGCAGTCGCATTGGCCGCTTTGCCCGTGGTGCCACGCCGCTAGAGGCGCTGGAGGTCAGGGACAATGCCCTCACTGAAACCAGCGATATTATGGCTGGCCGGGTGGTGCTGGTGTCTTTTAGCGATGCTGATGCCCGCGCTTTAAACGTCCGGCGGCAGGTGCTGGCCCAAAGAACTCGGCGCATCATTGCTACGGCCGTTGAGGCATTTCGAGCGGAGCGGCACCCCCGCCAGATCGCCTTGGATGGGCTCTATACTCTGCTGGCGCTGCTGGCGCTGGTGCTGGGAATTGGACTAATTAATCGAGTCATGGGAGCGTCGGCCCAATGGCTACACAGCTGGGAGGGGAGCCGCATTGGCTCTTTGCGCCTGTTCGGCAGCGAAATCTTGCCGCCCGATCGCGTGGTGGATGTTTTGTGCGAGGAGCTGCGGCTGGCCCGTTTGGGGCTGCTGGTACTGCTGCTGGGCGGCTTTGTCAGCCTGGTGTCTCCAGAGCCGTTCGTTTTGCAAACGGGGCTCAATGATTTTTACGTCAGCTACGAACTCAATGCCTACACCGATAAACCCAAGCTGATGGCCAGGATCTATTCAGAGCTGCACCAGAATATTCAGGACCACTGCTTTGCTGCCGGCATTGAAATTCTCTCGCCTCACTACCGGGCGGTGCGCGACGGCAACACCCTGGCCGTGCCGGCAGAGTATTATCCCCCCGGCTATCAAGTCCCTGGCTTTCGCCTGGCTAGCAGCGCCCCAAGCGAGAGCACTCCTGGAGCAAGCCATGGAGCAAGCTCTGGAGATAGATCTGGAGATAGCACCCCTGAAAACAACATTCCCGGAGAAACCTCCTCTGACAATAACGGCAGTTCAACCCTACCTCCGGCCTCCCCCACTTTCACGGATCCTCCCACCCGTCCCAACCTTTGAGTTCCTCCGCTAAAGCCTTTAGGATGAGGATGGCGCTTTTTACCGCCAGAGTCCGCCCG
>DATNQE010000218.1:0-5494 GCA_036702895.1 Trichocoleus sp.
CTGCACCACCTCAGCTTCGGTATAGCCCGCTGCTCGCAAAGAGGTAAAGGCTTCGTCGTACCAGTAGGGCTGATGGCCCAGCCCCACAAAGCGCAGCAGAATGCCCAGGGTCAGCGCGAGTGCGATCGCACCCTGCATTAAACGGCCAATACCCAGATGGGTGCGAACAGTGCGGTAATGCTGCATCAACATATTTACCTCGCCTACCGAAACACGGCCTTCAGGCATTGAGCAGATCGCTCTGGCAACCCAAGCCTATTGAACGGATTAGCTCGGTTTCTCGCCAACCCCAGAAGACGTATTTCTAATGAGTTATCAGAATTTGCAGATGCTTACTCAGCCTGAGAACAAGCTGCCACGCGTAGTTTAACGGGTGTACTCCAGCGCTGGCTGTCGCCCAGCAAACTGAACTATAGCAATCGCTACTTGGGTCAGGACATTTAACTAGATGAGGTTAAGAGGCGATTGCGAGCCAGGTCGCTGCCCCAGGTTTAGCAGCCGACCAATCACCATTGTCCTGAGCAAACTGGCCAAAGCTATATTTGGGAGTATGACTTCTCCTCCTGCTCAAGCCGACGGTCTGCCTACCTCATCCGATGCTAGTCGGGCCGGCTTTCTGGTTTGTGGCCTAGGCAGCTTGGGGCAGCACTGCGTGATTAACCTGAAAACGTTTGGAGTGCAGGTCAACGCCGTGAACCTGCACCAGCCAGACCAATGGGAAATTCCCCAGCTGCCGCAGTGGGTTGATCAGCTGATTATCGGCGACTGCCGCCAGGCGGAGGTGCTAGAGCGAGCGGGCGTTAAACAGTGTCGCGCCGTGCTGCTCGTCACTCAGAACGAGCGGGTCAATCTGGAGGCTGCTCTGACAGCGCGTGTGCTCAACCCCAAAGTGCGTATCATAGTGCGCTCGGACAAGCAGAACCTGAATGCGCTGCTCAGCCTGCAGCTCAACAATTTAGCGGCTTTTGAGCCCACTGAGCTAGCAGCACCCGCCTTTGCCCTAGAGGCGTATGGTGAGGAACTACTAGGATTTTTCCGGATTGAGGACCATCGCTTTCAGGTGCTCAAGCGGCAGATCCGGCCCAACGACGGCTGGTGCGATCGCAGACGCCTGCACGAGTTGGAAAACCGCAATCGCCGCATTTTGCGTCACTTGCCTTTCGGCCACCCGAAGGACGAGCCCGACTTGTTCAATCCCTACAGCCCATCGAGCCAGTTTTATACCTGGCTGCCCAACACCATACTGCGGGCAGGGGACGAGATCGTTTTAGTAGAAACAACGGTAGATCGGCAGCAGCCCGAGAAGCCGCTAAAGCGCCTTCGCCGTCGCTCGCTGGCCCAGCCATGGCAAACTCTTAAGACATTTCGCGGCTGGCCCGACCTAAAGCAGGCGTTCTTGCAGTTTTGGCAGGCCAGCTACGAGCAGCAGATCCGGCGAGTCGCCCTTATCTGTGGCCTCACGGTACTCGCCCTCTGCGCACTCGGCACCGGGCTGCTGTACTGGACCTCTCCCGACCCCAATATTCGTTTGCAGGACGCGTTTTACGCCACAGTTATTCTGCTGCTGGGGGGCTACGGTGACCTCTTTAGCGAGCTAGTGCCGACCTTGCGCTACCCAGAGCTGGTGCAGTTTTTTAGTCTGCTGTTAACCCTGGCGGGAACAGCGTTTATTGGAGTGCTCTACGCCCTGCTGACCGAAAAGCTGCTGACCCTACGGTTTGAGTTTTTAGAGCGGCGCCCCCCGGTTCCAGAGCAAGATCACGTGGTCGTAATCTGGTTAGGACGAGTGGGGCGGCGAGTCGTCACCCTCCTTCAAGAGCTCAAGCAGCCCATAGTAGGCATTAACCCAGAAGCCCTAGATGGCGATACCCTACCTCAACTGCCCATGGTGGCGGGAGATGTAGCAACGGCTCTCGGCAAGGTCAACCTAGAGAAAGCCAAAAGTGTGGTGGCGGTCAGCGACGACGAAATGCAAAACCTGGAGATGGGGCTGATGGCGCACCGGGTCAATGCCGACTGCCGCATCATTATTCGCACTTACGACCAGCAGTTCAGCGACAAAGTGGCTCAGCTTTTTCCCTACGCTCAGGTGCTCTGCGCCTCTGCTATTTCGGCAGAGGCGTTTGCCGGAGCGGCTTTTGGAGAACACGTCCTGAGCCTGTTTCGGCTCTACCAACAGACGGTGTTAGTCACTCAGTACACGGTAGAGATAGGAGATACCCTGGCAGGCTACCTACTCTCCGAAGTGGCCTACGGCTATGGCGTAGTGCCGCTCTGGCACTACCGCCCTGGCAAAGCAGCAGCGGTCATGCCTTCGGAAGACCTACGCCTGCAGCCAGGAGATCGTCTAGTGCTGCTGGCCACCATTCGCGGGCTGCGCCGCATTGAGCAAAATGAAGTCGCCCCCCAGCGCTGGCAAATTCGCGTGGAGCAAGCCTTGACCGCCGATGCTCGCTTTACCGGCGCCTCAGAACTAGCGTTAGCCGCTGGCTATGATTTGGGTTTGGCTAGAGACTTTATGAACCGACTACCCGCGATTTTTCCGCCCAAGCTTTACCGACACCAGGCACTGCGGCTGGTGCGGCTGCTGGCTATGGCTCAGGTTAAGGCGCAAATGGTGGCGGTAGAGGGGGCAGAGGAGTAAGGATTTTAGGAATATTAGGGTGCAAAGTATAGGGGACAAGGGCCAAGCAAATTACAGGAAAGCTTTTGCCCGATGCCCTGCACCCTGCACCTGAATCCTAACCTTGCACCCTGGCCCTTCTGCCTTCTACCCTCTGCTCCCCCCACATTCAAGCCCCATCAGCATCCGTTGCCGTCATAGGGCCACTTCCAGTTCGTTAGCTCCTCCTGGTCCCGACCGTGCTCAAAGGCATAGTTGAGACATTCAATAATCTGGTTTTTCATGCGCTCTTTGACGTGGCCTGCTGCGGAGCCCAGCTTGGGCACCCGATCAATCACGTCAATCACCAGGTTAAAGCGGTCGATCTGGTTGTGAATGGCCAGCTCCAGCGGGGTGTTAATATTGCCCTCCTCCTTGTAGCCGCGCACGTGGATGCGATCTTGGTTAGAGCGGCGGTATACCAGCTTGTGGATTAGCCAGGGGTAGCCGTGGAAGTTGAAGATGACGGGCTTGTCAGTGGTAAACAGGCTGTTGAAGTCGCGATCGCTCAGTCCATGCGGGTGCTCCGACTCCGACATCAGCCGGAACAGGTCTACCACATTGACAAAACGCACCTTGAGGTAGGGAAACTCTTCGCGCAAAATTGCTGTTGCCGCTAGGGACTCCATGGTGGGAATGTCTCCGGCAGAGGCCATGATTACGTCGGGCGCGTCGGGTTCGGTGCCGCAGTCGTCATTGCTGGCCCAGTCCCAAATGCCGATGCCTTTGGTGCAGTGAATAATCGCCTGCTCCATCGACAGGAACTGCATGTGCTCCTGTTTGTCAGAAACAATGACGTTGATGTAATCCTTACTTCTAAAGCAGTGGTCTGCTACCGACAGCAGACAGTTGGCATCGGGCGGCAGATAAATTCGCACCACGTCTTTGTTCTTGTTTGTCACTAGGTCTAAGAACCCAGGGTCTTGGTGGCTAAAGCCGTTGTGGTCTTGCCGCCACACTACCGAAGACAGCAGAATGTTAAGCGAGGATATGGGTGTGCGCCAGGGTACATCGTGCTTACAGATGTCTAGCCACTTGGCGTGCTGGTTAAACATCGAATCAATGACGTGGGCAAATGCTTCATAAGTGTGAAAGAGCCCGTGCCGCCCAGTGAGGACATACCCCTCCAGCCAGCCTTCCAGGGTGTGCTCGCTGAGCATCTCCATCACCCGACCGTCCTGCGACAGCTCACTGCCGTCTAGGTCCTCGGGGTAGAAGTCGGCCATCCAGGCTTTCTTGGTGGCTTCATAGATGGGATGGAGGCGGTTAGAGGCGGTTTCATCAGGCCCAAACACCCGGAAGTTATCAGAGTTATGGCGCATAACGTCGCGCAGGAATTTGCCCAGCACTAGGGTGTTCGCCGCTTCTTCTTTGCCCGGTTGATCCACCTGAATGGCGTAGTCGCGGAAGTTGGGCAGCCGCAGCTCTTTGCGCACCAGGCCGCCGTTGGTGTGAGGGTTAGAACCCATGCGGCGAGCGCCCTCAGGCGACAGCTCCCGCAGCTCCGGAATCAGGCGGCCGCTCTCATCAAATAGCTCCTCGGGCCGGTAGCCGCGCAGCCACTCCTCCAGCAGCCGCACGTGCTCGGGGTTGCTGTGCATACCGCCCATGGGCACTTGGTGTGCCCGCCAAAAGCCTTCTACCTTATGGCCGTCAACTTCCTGCGGGCCCGTCCAGCCTTTAGGGGTGCGCAGCACGATCATGGGCCAGCGAGGCCGCTGTACATTACCGTTGATGCGAGCTTCGCGCTGCACCTCGCGAATTTTGAGGACGCACTCCTCCATCACAGCCGCCATCTTTTGGTGCATCTCTTGGGGGTCGCTGCCCTCCACCAAGTAGGGGGTGTAGCCGTAGCCCCGGAACAGCGCCTCTAGCTCCTCGCGAGAGATCCGCGCCAGGATGGTCGGGTTAGCAATTTTGTAGCCGTTGAGGTTGAGAACGGGCAGTACAGCACCGTCACGGGCCGGGTTGAGAAACTTGTTGGAGTGCCAAGCGGTAGCTAGAGCCCCAGTCTCGGCTTCGCCGTCACCGATTACGCAGGTAACGATTAGATCAGGGTTGTCAAAGGCAGCCCCATACGCATGGGAAAGGCTATAGCCTAACTCCCCGCCCTCGTGAATCGACCCCGGGGTTTCGGGAGTAACGTGGCTACCAATGTGACCCGGGAAGGAAAACTGCTTGAAGAATCTCCTCAGCCCTTCCTCGTCCTGGCTATTGTCGGGATAGATTTCGGAGTAGGTGCCCTCAAGGTAAACCGGACCCAGCACGCCAGGTGCGCCATGCCCAGGCCCGGCAATAAAGATCATGTCTAGGTCGTACTTCTTGATCAGCCGGTTGCAGTGCAGGTAGGTAAAGCTGAGGGCGGGCGATGCGCCCCAGTGCCCCAGCAGCCGGTACTTGATGTGCTCAGCTTTGAGGGGTTCTTTAAGTAAGGGGTTGTCCCGCAGGTAGATCATGCCAGCGGCCAAGTAGTTGCAGGCGCGCCAGTAGGCATGAATTTTATAAAGCTCGTCGTCCGAAAGGGGCTGGGTTTGAAGAGATGTAGCTACAACCATAATCGTTTCTAGGGGTCCAGTATTTTGTTCTAGAGGTTCTCGAAATGGGTTAGCGCTCTGCAGGTTTCGGTTGGGGGCGTCGGGACTGGCTGGATTGGGAGTGATAGGAGCGCAGTTGGCTAACTGCTCTAAATCGGAGATAGAACACCCAATTGAGTGAACAAAGCCTGCAATGGGGTTTAATCGGCCGGCTTTGGCCATCGCAACTCTAAAGAAAAAGTCCCTACCCTAAAATCCATCTGCCGCTAGGTCTTAGTGGCTAAGGCTCGTGCTTAAG
>DATNQE010000235.1:0-4008 GCA_036702895.1 Trichocoleus sp.
TTTGACGTAGGTGCTGCTCATAAGCGCGGTGAAGGGAGCCTGGCCCTGGCGCTGGGCGCTAGCCTGGTAAATGACGACGGCAGAATCTGAGGTGAGCTGTAGACAGCGGGGATCGCTATCGATGCGCCAAAAGACAAAGGGGGGCTGGTCCTGTGCGATCGCAGCGGTTGTCTCCCGATTCAGCATGCCAAACACCCCTACCGTCAGGGCGTCCTCTGTCAGGTAGCTGCGAATCAAATCGCCCCGGCCCTCAGCGCTGGCCTGCCAAAACGCTTTCTCCAGGGCCATCAGAGTTTCCTGTAGGTCCATCGGCAATCTCCGTGAGGCAACGGTGGTGCACGATGCGATCGTACTGTTGAAACAGGCTTTATGGACGGATGAAGGCAGTCCTTCACTGAAATAAGGAGCCCGCCCCACCCCACTCCTTGAACCCTAAACCCTGTACCTTAAACCCTAAACCCTGTCCCCCTTCTACTCCGCAATAAATATGCTCTTCAACTCGCTGTAATGATCCAGCACAGCCATTCCCAGCTCGCGCCCCAGGCCGCTGCGCTTGAAGCCGCCAAAGGGTGCCTCCAGGTGCACGCTATGGCCGCTGTTGATGGAAATTACGCCGGTTTCAATGGCCTTAGCAACGCGCAAGGCGCGGCTAATGTCTTGGGTCCAGATCGAGCCGGAAAGGCCGTAGGGGCTGTTGTTTGCGATCTCAATTGCTTCCTCTTCCGTATCAAAGGGCATGACGCACAGTACAGGCCCAAAAATTTCCTCCCGAAACACGCTCATCTCTGGGGTAACGTCGGCAAATAGGGTCGGCTGCAAAAATGCGCCGTTTTCTAGCGCCGCGTCCTGGGGAGGGCTGCCGCCACACACCAGGGTTGCGCCGGCCTGTAGACCCTGGTCGATGTAGCGCTGCACCTGGGCGCGATGGTTTAGCGACACCAGCGGCCCCAGGTCAGTGTCCTCCTGGCTGGGCAGCCCTAGTTTAAGTTTTTGAAAGGCGGCCTCCAGGCGGGCAACGACCTCTTGGTACAGGGGCCGCTCCACCAGCAACCGGGAGCGAGCGGTGCAGTCTTGTCCCGCATTCCCCAGCACGCTCCACAGCGTTTTGGGAATGGCCTGCTCCAGATCCGCATCGGCAAACATTAGATTGGCCGATTTGCCTCCCAGCTCCAGCGTCACCCGCTTGATGTCGTCTGCGGCCAGCCGCATCACCTGGCTGCCCACCTCGGTCGAGCCCGTAAACGAGACTTTGCGCACCAGCGGATGGCGAATCAGGGCTTCTCCAGCAACGCCGCCTGCTCCCGGCACCACGTTAAACACCCCTGGTGCGATGCCGGCTTCCAGCGCCAGTTCACCTAAATGCAGAGCGCTGAGAGGCGTCAGAGTCGCGGGCTTGAGCACGACGGTATTGCCCATCGCTAGGGCCGGGGCTACCTTCCAGGCCGTGATCAGCAGCGGAAAATTCCACGGGGCAATCAGGCCGCACACGCCGACCGGCTGCCGCAGGGTGAGGCTGGTGCCCGCCGCTGCCACCGGGTTGACGGTGCCGCCCGTTTTGTTGATGGCTCCGGCATAGAACTCAAAGCAGTCTGCTGTGAGCGCTACATCGTCGCGGGCATCGCGGATGGGCTTACCCACATTGCGGCTCTCGATTTGGGCTAGGGGTTCCTGGTTTTGCCGAATCAGCTCGGCTAGTCGCAGCAGCAGTCGAGTGCGATCGCGGCTGTTCATCCGCCGCCAGTCGGCCTCTGCCCGCTGGGCCGCCAGTACCGCGCGGTCAATGTCTTCCGCGCCGCCACAGGCCACAGCAGTCCAGGATTCTCCTGTGGCCGGATCGATGAGCTCTGCCTGCTCCCCGCTAGCGGCAGGAATGCGATCGCCTCCAATCAAAAGCGGTTCATCGTTCACGCCAGCCCAACTCCTTTAGATTTGCTTAGAAAAGGGTTTTCAGTATGGATCGGCTCCTTCGCTTCAGCGATCCTGGCTTAGACTGTAGCCAACGCATCTGGCCTGCTGTCTCGTTTGCGCCAGAATGAGCCCTAAATCAACCAAAAATCCTCCCAAATTTTCCGCGATTCAACCCCTCAAGTTAGATTCCTGTTTTGCATTTCTGCCTTATATCTGTGGTTTAGGTAAGAAAAAATATGAAACTCCTTTTGCATCTCCCCTCTGGCCGTACCCCTCTCCTGGCCTCGGCCCTCGCCCTGCTGAGTCTTTTGCCGGGCGCTTCGGCTCTGGCAGGCCGCCTGGACAATGGCCGGGTTGTGTTTGACAGCCCGCTAGATCTCGTTGAAGTGGCTCCTGTAGACGCCAATGCCCTTGAGGTGCCTGCTAACCCTAGTCGTCAGGCGAACTACCCGCCTAACCAGCATCAGGTGGTCATTCATGTCCCTCCAGAGGCGGGCGAACCTCTAGAAGCGGTGGTCATCACGCCCCGCCTTAGCTCCACCGGCACCCCGGCTATGGCTCCCACAATTACCTTTGACACCAACGCTACCGCAGCGTTTGTTAGCCACCCCAGTACCAATCCCCAACCGGAGCCGCTGGAACTGGTCAGCGTGGGCGGCCCTTCCCCGGATCTCAATCAAGCGCTGGTCGTGCTGGCGCAGCCGGTGCAGCCAGGCGATACGCTCACCGTGGTCCTAACGCTAGAAGATGCTGCAGATGTTGGCCTGCACGAGGTCGAAATTACGGCCTATCCCGCCGGTGCCGACAGCGTGGGCCAGTTTTTAGGCCGTAGCCAGCTCTCGCCCGAACCGCGCGATTAATGCTGTGCAGCGTTTGTGCATTAAGCCCCTTGTCGTTGGGATAGTGCTGAGCCTGCTGAGTGCCGCCACAGCCGGCGCTCAGCAGGCTCAGACAGACTTGTCGGCAGAACCCCAACCCGTATCTCCAGCGGCATCTCAGGCTAAGAGCCAGGTCGCGGAGCAAACGCCTGAACCGGCTGCTTCACCGACGTCAGACCCTGCAATCTCTACCCTTGATGCTCCAGACGATCTCTGGATGCTGCTGCAACAGGCCGAGGAGCGCAGCTATACGGTACTGCTGCGGCATGCGATCGCGCCCGGCACGGGTGATCCGGCTGCGTTTCGGTTGGACGACTGCTCTACTCAGCGCAACCTGTCTGAGGAGGGGCGGCAGCAGGCCGTCGAGCTGGGCGAAGCCTTTCGCCGCCGCAACATCTCGGTAAGGCAGGTGCTCTCTAGCCAGTGGTGCCGCTGCCTCGACACCGCTCAACTGCTCAATTTGGGGCCAGTAGAGCCCTTTGTACCGCTCAACTCATTTTTTAGCGATCGCAGCACCGCTGAGTCGCAAACAGCGCAGCTGCGCGAACGACTACTCGCCGACCAGGACACCAGGGGTGTCCTGGTAATGGTCACCCATCAGGTCAACATTACCGCCCTAACCGGCATTGTCCCGGCCTCGGGAGAAGGCGTGGTGCTTCAGGTTGGGGACGACCAGCAGCTGGACGTTTTGGGCCGTCTGAGGCCAGCTGAAGCAGAATAGGTCGAATGTAGCTGCGGGTGTAAAAGCAAAGCGTCCGCTCCTCTTTGTCGACGCTCCTCCTAAAGGTAGATTGGTGCTTCTGTCTTTCGGCAGACAATCAGAAGGAGCCAGCGCTTATTCTCGGGTGTGCGGTCTGGGGGCTCGTTGAAGGGGTAAGGTGTGACTCAAGCAGAGACGGGAGCAGGCCTGGGGCCAGAGCAAAAAACGGGGTTGAGCACGGAGTTAGAAGAAGCGCTAGAGGTTAAAGAGACGCATTCAGGTGGGGTAAATAAGCTTTTTGGTGGCGGCGAGATGGGCGCCTTAATTCGCCGCTTTGATTGGTCTAGTACCGCCCTTGGCCCCATCGAGACTTGGGCCACCAGCCTGCAAACTGCCGTCAACATCTGCCTCAACTCCCGCTTTCCCATGGTGATCTGGTGGGGACAAGAGCTGGTGCTGCTCTACAACGACGCCTGGCAGCCTATTTTAGGCACTAAGCACCCCCAGGCGCTGGGCCAGCCC